>JBDRSA010000131.1:0-11626 GCA_043825275.1 Candidatus Omnitrophota bacterium | reverse complement strand
CGAATCCTCGTAAGCAACGAGTTTCTTTCTCCATTGCCGGTAGTTTTCGTCGGCATAATCTATATCATCGGTCCTTCCCAGATCGAGCGTCGTAATACCGTGGTGTTCCTGTCTTTCCTGACACGCGATCTCATCACCATTGAACTCCATCGGAATAAAGACTCCCGGATTAAGATCATAAAGGAGAAACGTGGCTGACGGTAACGCGCCGTGATACCGGGCGACGGGGGGCCCGTAGAGCCAGTCGATGTCATGATTATTGTCCGTTGCTAAATGTAATACGCCGGCTTGTTCCATCTCCTCCATCGCTCTGAGGACCGTCATCTCTTCGGGGTTTTCACTAAAAACTACCCCCGAGCCTAAAACGTTCGAAAGCTTCATGCCGTACCCCGCGTTGAAGCGCCCCGGGCCGTAATAATTCTCATCGTCAAATTCAGTACCGAGATCCCAGCAGCCGCCTTCCATAAGCCGGAGGAGTCCATGCCCATCCTTTCTATCTGGAAAACTCCACCGCTCAAACCGCTCTAAATGGGTAAAGAGCCAGTGCCACATCTCTATAGGGACAAATTCCGTGAGATCGCATCTGAAACCACGGGCTCCGAGCGCTACATACCGCGCCATAGTGATAAGCTGGAGGTCTCTCGTACTCATCTGGTAATGGTTAAAGAGCATAACGTCAGTGAATGCGGGGTTCGGATAGGCGAGCCAGCCGGAGGGCATTCTTGTCCACATGGAAGGAAGGTGCGGCGCAAGAATATGATCGCGCGCTGAATGATTGAGTACCGTATCGAACATCAGCTTGATCCCTCTCTCTTCAAGCGCCCGCTGTAGATAGACAACCCCTTCGGTACCAAAGTACCCGTAAGGATTGGTCTCAGTGCTCACGAACTGGAACGGATTTCTGATCGCGTACGGTGAGCCGGGATCGGCTTTTCTCTCAGCAATGCCGACCGGATGGGATGGCATGAGCCAGACGATATCATATCCGTGCTCTTTGATCCAGTCCGCTATCCTGTCAATATTCGCTCTCATCTCTTCCTTTGATCCAAAGTTTCCAAAACAGCGCGGAAAGAGCTCATAGATACGCATGCCGGGTTTGTGCCACTCGGGCGGAGCCGCCGGCTCAGGCGTATAATGGCCGCTCACCTTCAGATGATAAAATTTATACTGTTTCTGCTGGTCGCCTTCGACCGGCCGTACCGACATACAGTCCCAGTCCTGATGCTGATCATCCTCGACGGCAAAATGGTAGCCGTAGGGATGCTCCCACGGGCTCAAAGGTATGGTGATCTCCCAGGTTCCGTCAGATTGGCGCTCCATCACGAACTGCTCGGGATCCTGCGCCCAGGCGCAGTACTCAGGCCGCGAGGCAAGTACCTTGTTCCCTTTAAAGAAATCCTGTGAAACGATCGAGACTCTCTTTGCCCCCGGAGCGTACACTCTGAACTTTATTCCGTGCTCGGTCACTTCAGACGGATGAACTGCGACATGGATACCCCGGTCGGTCCGCTTGTCTTCCGATGGATTACCGACATTGTGTTTACACTTGGCATTATCGGGAAAATCGGTGCTTACTTCAAACTGCTCTTTATAGCTAAAAAGAGGCGGCATCGTCGGACCTGTGCCGGGATCTTCATCAACGACCGTACTGATCGCCTGAATATTCTTTGAAAGTTCCCTCATGACACGCTTGGGCGAAAGGACCGCGAGTACATCAAGCGGAATAAAAGGATCCGCTATCAGCATTCGGGTAAATACAAATTCGCCTTTCCCGCGCTCCCGCTGTAAAAGAAAGACAATAGGATCAGCGGTTCGCTCGCGCACCTCAGGAGGCGTTCTCGCGTTATCCATGATCGCCTCACGATCAGCGGGATTCAGCGTCTTCAGCGTAAGGCATAGAAGATCAAGCCTGCGATACCCGGCGTATCTCGTAACCAGAAATTCGAGATGCTCACCGACATGGTCTCCGAGCAGCCGCATAGCGATACAGAAGTGGTGGCGCTCATCCGGAAACTCTTTTTCGGTAGCCTCAGTGATCTTTTGTATCGCGTCTTCACAGAGCTCGGCGAATTTTGAGCGGAAGGGCCCTGCGTCCCTGTTATCCTGCAGCTTCCGGTAAAAGAGCGCGAGATTCCCGCGCGCGGTACGGGCAAACCGCACCTCACGCTTCACCGCGGTCGCCCGCGTGTAATCCGATGAGGTCCCGCCCCGGCTGACGTCGGCCATTGCCGCCTTTGCCCGCTCCTCAGCAAGCCCCACCGAAAGGGTAAGCGAGCGAAGCGCGTTCGGTATCGCGAGCATCCACTGCTCAAAAGGAACGTCTTTCCCGGAAGCTACCTTGATCGCGGCATCGGTAGAGCGCCAGTCATCGAAGAACGCGGATAAGGCGCTGTCGAGCTTCTGAAGGTCCTCATTCCTATTGTCGTCACCGGCCAAAAGGAGCAGATCCTCGACGACAAAAAGCGCGAGATGTGTCTCGCGGTCGAGCCTCGGAAGAAGATACGCGCAGGCGGGAGGATCTCTTGTGATAACTTCAAGAAGTCTCCGCCCGAGCTCAGGATCCATCTGCGCGAGAGCGTTAAAAAAGCTGGCGGCCTTTTCACGCATATGCGCGTAGTCCTGGTGGAAGAAAACCCTGCGCAGGAAGACACCGGCATCTTTGGCAAAGAGCGCTCTTTGTGATTCGGGGGTCTGTCGATACGCGGCGGTAAAAAGTTCGGTGGCGTAAGCCACATCATCGATGTGGCAGAATACGCTCGCGGCGTCGCTCCATGACCGCCGCTCAAAAAGTCTATTGGCGAACGAATGGGCGATCATATACGCGCGGATCTTCTCATTCATGTCGAGGGTTTCGAGTTCGCTTTCCTCGGTAGTTTTTTGACCGGCCTCACACACCTTCAAGTACCTCGCCTCGCCGACCGCGAGAGCTATCGGATAATTCTTGAGCGCTTCGCCTGATACGGTCTCCTCGCGTTCCCACAGAAGATCGACAACCCGGTACTCTTTTGTCGGATCGAATCCATCGGTGACCAGACACGAAAGATCTACATGCGGCGGCGCCTTTTCATTGGAAAAATCATGAAGCGAGAGGTTGGCAACGACCATCATGTCGCGTTTCCGCATAACGGCGATCTTGTCCGGCAAGTCCTTTCGCTCTTCCTGTTCGTTGATAGGTTTCCGTTCAAATTCGGCTGTTTGAAGCGCCGGCGATACCTGCTTAAGTCTATTCATCCGCCTGAAATACGCGCGGGTTGTTTCGGCGCGCTCGTCAGGCTTTTCGCGGTGCGGATGATACCCGAACTGCTCGAGAAGTCTCGTTGAGCCGAACTCCTGCTGGGTATTGATCATGGGCGTCCCTCCGAGTGACCACAGGAAACCGTAGAACGCCGCCGCGCGCCCTTCGCCGACCAGATTCGGAAATCTGGCGCAGTAGCTTCTATCGCGCTGGGGGACATGGTTATCGGGATAATCAGCCGCAAGCTGCGTATCATGCGTTTCGGTGATCACGACGACCGGAAGTACGGTACCGAGTGTTTCATCCGGCATGCCGAAGGTCTCCACCTGCCACCTGAGATACGCGAAGAGCGCGTTGACCTGCGATTTTCCTTCTTCAAAACCGTGGCGTAGTCCCACGCGGCCTTCGTACGGGGCGCCGCCAACTCCTTCAAAATAGAGCGGCCACCCTATGACAGCGTCGAAGACCCCGCTTTTTATACTGCGGGGACTGCGATGATGCCACTGCGATTCAAAGAATGTGCTCGGAAACCTGATATCCTCGTAATCCACCTTCTCTTCCAACGCATCGGCAACCGTCCTTCCGGTGAATTTCGCGATCAGAACGGCGGTCTGCAAACGGAAGCACTCTGAGACGCGCTGGTTCGTCGCGTGACCTCTTCGCGATTCGAGCTCAAGCGCGAGTTCTCTCTGTACCGCTCGTTTGAAATCATTCCATGTCTGTGTAGCGGCGTGCCCTTCTTCGTCCGCCCGCACAAGTACTTCTTCATTGAAGAACCAATCGACCGGCGTATAATACCCCCCGTCGCGCTCTACCTTTCTTCTATTCTCCCCTGCCAACCGGTCAAGCTCCACATCCCCTACGGCGTCCATCCTGAAGCCATCCACCGAAAACTGAAGCTGGGCATGCACAAAGAGCCGGGCATTGATCGTCATGATCTCATCAAAATGTTCACCGCCGAAATCGAGCTGATCGACATCGGCGTACATGGCCCAGGACTTCTGGTCGGTCCGTACGCGGCGGGGATAATCGACGCTGTCTTTAGCGGTAATGACCGAAACCCAGTCCATATGGACCCTGATACCGTAGGCATGAGCGACATCGACAAATGTTCTGAAGTCTTCCTCCGAGCCAAACTCACGATCGATGCGCCTTTTATTCCGCTCGCAGTGCTGGCTGCCGTATCGCCGGTCGGCATCATCGCTTTTTACCAGTTCGGTCGGAGGAAGACCCCCTTCCGGCGTATCCGGCGTTACATGGTCATAGGCGTGAGTGAACACGGGACGCAGTTTCCCGACAACACCCTTCTCGAATATCGGAGGAGCGAGAACGATATCGGTAACACCGAGATCTCTGAGCTCTCTGAGCTTCCCGATCGCCTCCTGAAGCCTCCCCGACTCCACAAAGTGGCGTAAATTGACGTCGTAAATAACGCTCTTCGGAAAATCGGTCGTGCTGACCGGTGGCTCCGCTTTCGCGGCTCTCTGCAATCCGTCGAGGATCATCGTGCAGGCGAACGGTCCGGTGCGGTCATCATCGGCGATCCGGGTGAGTTCTTGTTCGACCGCGTGTTTTCTTTCGGCATCGAACGAAAGAAAGAGCCTGGCGATCCGTTCAGAGACGACCTCGGTTATCATATTAAAGCGTTGGCCATGATGCGCGAAGGCTTCGCCTGCCGCTTCTACTTCGCGGCAGAAATCTATGACTCCTTCCCAGTTGAGACCTCCGATATACCTGCGGATAATAGCGCGGGAGAGGGAACGCTCCTGCGGGATATCGCTGTCGAGAAACTCCGAGAGCACTTCGATCGCTTCGGGGTGCATCCTCCCCTGGAACTCGGCGTTGGTGTTCAGACGGTCCTCTCCGAGCCTTAAGAAGAGCACTTCTCTGATCGTCTGTTGCGCGATCGCTTCATAGCGGTCATTCATCGCGCCGACAAGACGGTTGATCGTATCGGTCCGCTCGGCGGCATTGTTGAGCCCGCGCGCTCTATCCAGAACCGTCTTTGCCGCCATATAGGCAGCCATCGGATACCCGAGCGGGTTGAGGACGATCGGGTCATCCCCTTGAAAACTTTCGGGGATCCCGCGATTCGTCAACGTATCGGCGAGCCGCTTGAGATAATGCTCCGATTCATCGATATACACTTCTCTCTGTCCGCCGGCGGGAGACGCTTCAAGCGCTCTTAAAGCGTAAATAAGCGAAAGAAGCCCGTAGCCGAACGGCCAGGCGACTTCTTTCTCTCCCTGGGCGCCCCAGGCATTATAGGTATCGCCCCTATAGCGGTACAGTCCCTTCCGGTGTTCTCGATCGTCGAGAGTGAGCACACGTTGAATAAGCGTATCTTCCTGCGCTTCGGTAAATATTCGTTCTTCGGGCCTCGCGAAACGGTTCAGCGCGACGGAGAACAGGATCCCGAAACATATCGGCCGGGTATCGCTCTCAAAATTTCCCCGCTCCGCGTTCCGGAGCCTTTCGTCAACAATGCGTTGCGCCCGATCGATATTGCCTTGATATACCTCTACCCCTTCCCGCTCGAGGACGTTCTTTGCTTTCTTGAGACCGATCAGCAAGAGCGCGACGGAGCTGGTGTGCATCTCCGCGATATGTTTGCGGTCATTACCGAGCTCATCAAGCGAGTTATTCCCCTCTTCCCAGATACCGAAATCTTCCCAGTTCATGCTGTCCAGATAGCCGCCTTTTCCGACAAGCTTCCGGAGGAACTCCTTATTCCCCTCGCTCAGCCCCATCCCTCCGTCTTCTATGATGGCGCTTACCATAAAGATGAGCTGCCCGAGAACATCCATCTGAAGCGCGACGCCCCGGTCTCCCGGTATCTCTTCCTTGGTGATCGGATTGAACCGTGGATCGATACAGACGGTATTATCGTCCCATCCCTGCCTGACGCCTGTTTCGAAATAGCGTCGGCGCGCCTCGTCGATCTTTTCCATCTGTTCTTCGGATGAATAAAAATCGATAAGCGCCGCGTAGGTCGAAAGACATCGCCATAAGGACGGAGGGATCTCGCCGCTCTCTCCCCGGGGCGTTCCCTGCATCTTCCAGTCAAGATAGTAATGCCACGTGTTGACCATATCGTCACGCGACCACGATAGAAGGTAGTTAAGAAGATTATCGAATCGCGCGAAGTTATCGCTGTCTACATTCTTAAGATGGTCCATACGGCGCTCACGGCGCAGATCCGCGCCGTGAAACTTATCGATAAAATGCGCCGTATCCGGAATACAAGCATTATAGAATCCGGTAAACCCCCCGTCTTCGGCATATACGGCAAGTTCGTTTTCTACGGCCCTTTTACATTTCAGGAAGGTGAGCTCTTCGTACTCTTGACTGATCATAAGAAGCTCTTCATACGACTCAGCCTGTTCGATCCGTCTTCTGATCGGCTCAAACTGGTCTTCCGACCTGATGATGCGAGATGACGGCACATCCGCGGTAGGAGAGGCCCGCAAAGAACCGGTCATCAAATCAGCGCTTTCGATGTCCCGCATTTCCGATTTTCGCCGTAATGAAAAGAGGCCGCGCGCGCTCGTATGATCGACGCTTACATCAAAAGCGTCAAGCGCACCGGCCAGAGAGACCTTTTCTTCCATAGCCGATCCACCCAGTGGTTCATCCGGAGGATCGATTCTATTATTGGAAGCGGCTGCGGCATCGTCATCTGGGTCGGGAAAGATCCTTTGAAATTCGTCTCTGATAGACTGTGTCAGTACCTTTCTGCGATACGAAGGTATATTATGTTGAATGGCCCATGCCCGCACTTCCATGAGAAGGCGTTCCTGTAAAGACTCAGGGGCTATCGACATATTGTCGCCGATTTCTTGAGCTTTTAAAACTATCTCCCGGGCAAGCACCTCCGCGGTTGTCCGGACCCACCTTTTAACAAAATCCTCAACCCCGCGCTTTTCAAGAAGCCAGTCCACCTCTGACAGATCAGGCCTCTGTCTGGAGGGCGTCTTCTCTTCAGACAAGAGCATCATCTTATCTTCATATTCGCTCACAAGCTTCGATATCGCATAGGGGGCAAGGGTATCTTTGGAGGGCAACTGAGCAGCAAATGAATTGTTAAGTAATACGAATGTAAGAATAAGGGTGGAGGATACTATCTTTTTGATAAAACTGAGTAATTTAGACTGTTTTATGTTGATTATCATGATATCTTAATACTATTTTATTAATGGAAAACCACTAATAATATCATAATAATCGCTAAAAACAAGCAATTATTACTAACTATTTTAAATCCTAATTATGTTATTTTATGTACGAGATGTGGTGACTGTAATACATACAAGACGCTTTACGTAACTTGATACCACACAAATTGTTCTGAATAAAATCCGGGTGCCTTTATTTTTGGTTTTTCCGACGTGAAATCATCTCCTATTCCCCGTCCAGCTCTCCGATCGTGACTATTTTAAAATAAATGCAACAAAATCGCGTTTTTATACGTCTCTATAGTGAAGAGGAAATCATCCAAAAAGGCGTTGCATGAACGAAGGCGAATTTTGGGTATTCTTGGAAGCGATGCAAGCGAATAGAAGGGTCTCTCAGGTTTCAGGTTCGGTAGATATCGATGATCAGGTTCTTCAGGCGACCGGGGCGTATTGCGGCGGACATTCGGTCCTTTTTGAGGGGCACGACAGACTTCCGAAACAAGCCGTGATCGATCTGGGGAAACTTCTTGTTACGAAAGCGGTCTCTCTGAAAGCGAAAGAGACGATTCTTATGATACTCGCCCACCATCCCTCGCGGGAAGCTCTCAGCGCTCTCAGTCTATACAATAAGTCCTCTGATGAGCCGTTAAAATTCATAGCGCAGCTTGCGCTCGAAGAGTGTCAAATGTGGAATGAATAAGAGCACCGGAAAGTAGAATTTTGGCGGGAGCCGGCTATGCCAACCACAGCGCGAAAACATCAATTAGGACACTCTCTTGTTTACCATATTTATAACCGCGGCAACTGCCGCCGGACGGTATTTCATGATAAAGAGGATTACGTCACCTTTAAAACGTTACTCGCTTCGTATTCAAGCGAAAAACGATTCTCGGTCTACCACTGGGTGCTCATGTCCAACCACTACCATCTCCTTGCAGAGATCGCTGTGCCTGAGAGGCTCTCCTCGATCATGGCGGGGATAGCGCGGAGTTATTCGCACTACTACCACAGAAAATACAAGACCAGCGGCTTTCTCTGGCAGGGACGATTCAAGTGCCAGCCCGTCCAGAAAGAGCTGTATTTTTACGCCTGCGGCCGCTATATCGAGAGGAACCCGGTGAAAGCGAAGATGGTAACCTACGCCGAAGACTACCCGTACTCGAGCGCAAGCTGTTACGTCTTCGGGAATGATGACGGTTTGACGGCTCAGGACCCTTTATTTGGTGAATTCGGAGCGGATATCGACCGGCGAAGAATCGAATATAAAGAATTCCTCGAAGCGTTCAACGCCGCCGAAGAAGATCTCTTCGATAAGCTGGAGTCTCCCTGCGGAACGAAGGAGTTCTTCAACAGACTAATCAAAGAAAAAGGCATGTACCTGCCAAGAAGACGAGGAAAGCCGAGGAAGTGACTGATTTTGAAAAATTCACAAGACGCTCTATGCATAATAATACTATTATTGAAGATACAAAACAAATACGGAATAGTTTTAAGCGGTATGATCGGCCAAGAGGCATATAGAATGTAGTCTTGGAATTCGACTGGCCGATCAGAAGAGCTTACGTCAGAAATGCAGGGTGAGATATTACCCGGATTTTATTCACAACTCTTTTATTGATAGTTTGTTACATAGAGCGTCTTGTAGGTCAGGAATTAAAAGAAGAACTATAAAGATGGGGGATCATATATCGGTGAAAGTGGAGGAATTATAAGTCGGCAGCGACAACATTGGTCAAATCCCAGCTCACCCGTTCTTCGGAAAGGATAACGTCAACTTTTTCATTGGGGATTTCATGGTGTTTTATCTCCCGCTCGAATCTACCTTTGGAGAGCGCTGTGACTATCGCCTGAGACTGCCTTCCTCGCGCGATCATCTTCGCGACATCCCTGATGAGATTCTTTCCATGAAGATCTACAAGGAATAATTGTTCAGGACTTTTGTGGATTTTAATTAAGATTTTCATTTCTACCACCTCTCACGTAATTTTCCGCCTTCCAACAAAGAGGGCCGGTTGGCCACTTCACTTCCAAGCCGGATGAGCAGTGGCAAAACTCTTTTTTAACAATATTTGTTTGGGGATATTCTTTCTCCATTTTAACAACCTTGTGAGGACCTCCGCATAGTGAACACTTAACAGTATAAGGCGATGCTGTATATCCAACACTCCCGCATTTCTTGCACTTAACCTTTATCATTTTACCTCACCCTTCTATGAATAGATTTCAATCGCTCAATAATATTGAGGGGTATATTATCTCCGAGATAGGCACAATCCTTTACTTTTTTTGCTTCGCTATTGTGCGCGATGGTTCCCAAGAGCAAAAGAAATCCTGATATATTCATCTGTTTCATTTTGATTGCCTCTAATATTGAACCTATCATGTTTTCCATCTCTTGTCTCCTCTGCCTCTATTAGTATATCACATGATTGACTTTTGTCAATATTTTATAGTGACAAAAATCATATTAACTTTCATTTTGTGTTCTTAAAACTTTACATTTCAACGAGTTGTGATTAAATGTTAGGAATTACAATAGTTATATAATTTATCTTATAATTATTATTTATTACATAAAAAGTCATTTTTCTATTGACAAAATATTCTTTCTGGTGTAAACTTTCTTTAGTTTGATAGGAAGGGGCTATTAATTGTATGAAGCTTTACGAAAAAATACGTCATATCCGGAAAAACGTTTTGAAAATAAATCTAAAAAAATTTCATGAGAAACTGGTAGGTATTTTCGGCGAAATGGCTCTTACCTATCCAAGCCTCTGTCGCCTTGAAAAAGGACATCGCGAAGAGATAAGAATTCGAAGTCTTTACCAGATATGTACAGGGCTTGGAATAACTTTAAAGGAACTTAAAGAAGGTACTGAAGAAGAGGAATCTAAGATTGTCTCATTAATGAAAGCGAGCGAAAGACAAAATAATACTTATGCATACAACGAAAAGGCAATAGCTGAAATCTTAAGTCCGCGTGAATTGAGGTTTTTGGCTATGGAACTCGAGATCCAGCCGGAAGGCACAACAAGAGAAGAAGAGGATCCTATCGACATTAATAAATATGAAAAATTGATAATCATGCTTCAGGGAGAGATTTTAGTGTGCGTCGGCAAAGAAAAACATCTAATAAGAAGAAATGACAGCCTTTCTTTTGCCAGCAACATTCCCCACCATTTCGAAAACCCATCCAAAAGAACAAAGGCACGATGCGTAATCGTACAAAATCCTAAATCTTACTAACCCTTTGGCCTCGTTTCGCTAAAATATTCGTGAACTTTAACGAGATAGCCTTCAGGTCCAATGGTTTCACGGCATAATCCGTGGCGCCCAGTTTGAGAGCCTCTTCAGCCACATCATCGCTTACGTATGCCGAGACCACTAAAATATCTATCTTTGGATTGATATCTCTTGCTTCTTTTATTACCATAATTCCACTCTTCCTAGGCAATTTTATATCTAACAACATAAGATCACACGGGTGAGATTTGACAAACTGAAGCGCTTCTTCACCGTCTTTTGCCTCATAAAATTCACAGTCAAATCTAACGTTCAAAAAATTCAGAATCATTTTTCTTGCTTCAGCTTCGTCATCAACAATCAATATAACGGGTTTCATGACTTATGCTCCTTCGTCAATTCTTGGATTTTCTTAATAACGACTTCTTCTAAATAAGAGATCTTAAAAGGTTTGACAATATATTCATCGGCTCCTAGTTCTTTCGCTTTGGTAATCATTCCTTTTTCGCCATGAACGGTTAACATTATTACCTTGATAGCGTTATCGATTCTCTTAACCCTCTCGAGAACCTCTAAGCCGCTCATACCCACCATGCTGATATCCAGAAAAATAATATCTGGTCTTTCGGAATTAACTACTTTCAATGCCTCCTCTCCGCTATTCGCCACGATGACATGAAATCCTCTATTGTGAAAGAAGTTATAAAGTAAGTCGGTTATTCCTTTTTCGTCATCTACCGTTAAAAGTTTTATCATAGTATAAGCCTCTGATTTTAGTTTTCATCTTTATGAACGGCATTTTTTTCGTTAAAAACCTGCCGGATATACTCTTCTGTGGGAATAAACTTTACTACTTTTTCTATACATGAATGCGCTCCTAAAACTTTTAACTTTATTTTTGTTTTTTCATCTACATATGCTGTCATCATAATGAATATCACATCGGGATTCGACGCTTTCACACGCTTGAGCA
>JBDRSA010000130.1:0-7334 GCA_043825275.1 Candidatus Omnitrophota bacterium | reverse complement strand
CAATTGTCAAGATTATAGTCAATATGTTACACAAGACGTTCTATGGAACTAACTACCCTACATAGAGTTATAAAACAATCCCGGGTTTCTGTATTTGTTTCACATCTTCAATGCTTATGGTGTGTTACGTAGAGCGTCTTGCGTATCATGCACACATGTCCAAATTAGCAGTCCTGTGTCGACGGAAATGGTATTTTGACATTCGAAATTTTGTCATGCCCGCGGAAGCGGGCATCCATATACCTTTCCGTCTGGATTCCCGCTTTCGCGGGAATGACAAAAGGTTAATTTGGACAGTTATGATTTCACTTATGTACGGTTTCTATGCCTTAAACTCTCGCAACTCATTACATTTCAATAACTAAACGCTATTATATGCGTCATCCAGAAAATGTACAATCAGTCTGTAATACTGTAACCAACGGTCACCCATTTAACATAATTATAGCATGAATATGCAGAGAGGAGCTCTGAAATTCCTAGTTTATGGCCATATTCGTAAGCGATTTAACGCGGATATTTGAACATTATGGCATAAACTAGCGACCATAAACTAAGAGAGGAATTCGGCTATTTTGGTGACTTATTGGAACTATTCAGAGAGGCTTTCTTTACAGGTATCCGTCGGGAATGGCGCATAACTGGGCCGATAAACACAATGCCCTAAGTCTTTGACACAGTGCGAGATAAAAAAGGCTATGACCGGTATATCGATCATAGCCTTCAACTTCTCCCATTATACAGAGAGAAGGATATTACTGGGGTGGGTAAGGGGACTTGAACCCCCGACCCCTTGAGCCACAGTCAAGTGCTCTAACCACTGAGCTATACCCACCACAAGGCTTCGCCTTAGTCAATAGTCCACAGTCGGTTGTTCACAGAAAAAGGAATGAAATATCTATCAGTCGACTATGGACTGTCGACTGTGGTCTAAATGGCAGGCCCGGCGTGATTCGAACACGCGACCCTCTGCTTAGCATACCACTCTGGATTACTCCAGCTCCTAACATATTTCGTTAGAATTGTGGTCTGGACTATGTCTTCACCTTCTCAGGTGTGTGGCGTATAGTCTCTGAGGACTCACGCTTTATTACGAGAAAATCTTTCGCCCATTTTACACTTTGAAGCTGATTATTTTTCGGCTGATCAAAACGTATTGCTTTTGGACAATTGTAACCATTAGGTATATACAAAACCACTTCTTTTTCTGGACAATAAATAGCGTAGTACTCAAATTCATGCGCTAAATAGCGTTTCGTATGCGTACCATGCTTATCTGCCCAATTCCTCCTGAACCTTACTTCAATCGTTCCATTTTTTTTCAAAGAAGCGTACTTAACTTGTACTCTTAAGGCAACTCCATCTTTATTAACCGCCACAAGATCATAAGCCTGGTGCTCAGATAATGGAATACAAGGTACATACCCTTTTTCAACGAGATCACTAATTACCCTTGCCAGCCCAACATCAGCCTTTTGCTTCGTGTGATGCATCTTCACCTCCTTTCCGGCGAATATTTTCCCGTTTTCAGCGGTTGCCTGCAAATAGCCCTTAGAAAAGGGTGTCCTTGCATATAGCCACATCCACTTCATAGGTTCCCTGCGTTAGAAATATCATGCTAACGCGATCCATTTCCCTATGAAGGCTCCCTTTGCCCCCGCCTCGCTTTACATCCTTGAGGCTCGGCGGTAACAATTCCCCCGTCGCAACGGGGTCACTGAAGGCAGATGCTCTATCCGACTGAGCTACGGGCCCAACAAAATTAGAAATATCTGTTTTACTGAAGATCTTTTTCTCAATGGTCGGGGCGCCCGGATTCGAACCGGGGACTTCTTGCTCCCAAAGCAAGCGCGCTAGCCAGCTGCGCCACGCCCCGGCTTTTAGTCTAGTACACTGTAACTTAAATTTTTGCCACTGTCATCCCCACGGAACTTGTCCCCGCGAAAGCGGGGAGTGGGGATCCAAATCATTACAATCCCCGCGAAAGCGGGGACTGGATTCCCGCTTGCGCGGGAATGACAGAATAGTCAATAACTTATGTGACGCTGTACTAGATTGCCAATCATTATAGCAATCGCATATATAAAAGTCAAGGTAACCTGTAGACTGTAATCTGCCGCTTATCCGTCTCTATTCTTTATTGAATTAATCTCTTCTATACGTTATAATCTAAAAAATGGAACTTTTTAATGAGACATAGGCGTTCAGTTACTCCGCTGATAATAATTGCGTTACTTATTATTTTCCTCGCCGCGGCCATTGCCGCTTTTGTGATACCGCAAATAGTCCTACCGTTCGCGGAAGATTATCTGACTAAGAAGATCGGCCATCGGGTCACGATCGGCTCACTCTCGCTTGATCGCCGGCTCATGCTCGTCGCTCACAATATCGCCTTCTCCTTAAAAGAGACGGACAAACCGGCCGTCATTATCCATTCCGCCGGAACAAAACTTGACATAAAGACCATCATACAAGAGAATACGTTCATCCCCGAAGAGATCGCGGTATCCGGCCTTACGGTCGATCATCCGGTCCTCGCCGGCCTCACCAAAGATACCCTCGCGACAATCAGATTCAAAGACAAGAGCGTGAACATTCAGGCCTCATCAGGATCCGGGACGCTCTCCTGTTCGGTAGAATACGGCCCGGACGGGGCCCTCACCATCGAAGAACTCACGATCCGGTCGGGATCATCGCATATTATCATCGGCGGAACGATCGACGGATCGAAGGATCACACGGCGGACCTTGTCGTCACATCCCGCATTACACCGGAGGACGCGGTTACCCTCGCGCCTTCGATCGGCCCTATGGTCGAAAAACTCAAACTCGACGGCCGGTTCGAAACGGAGAACGCCCGTATTCGCGGCTCTCTGAGCGGTATCCAAGGCATCAATATTGAGAGCGTCGTGCGGATACCGGATCTACGCGTCTACGATCAGCGCTTCGACGACGCGCGGATATCGATCCGGCTTCGCAACGGACTCATCACCATTGACGAATGTACCGCGGCCGTCTACAGCGGAAAGCTGCAAGCAAAAGTCCGTTGCGATATCGGCACGCCGTCTCTACCCTTCGCCTTCGCCGTTGTCTGCAATGATGTTAACTTTGCCGATATTATCCAGATGACCGGCCTCCGGGATAAGGGAATAAACGGAACATTCGAATCGACACTCTGGCTCGAAGGTTTCCTGAAGGATCAAAAGTCATATGTGGGCGAGATGTATCTGCACGTCGAAAACGGAAATCTCGGGCCGCTTCCGCTCTTCAACCCGGCTCTCGCGAATATATCATTCGTCCTTAAATATGTCATCCCCGGGTACAAACGCACCCTCCTGACCGAAAGCGCCGGGAATTTTACGATCAAGAACCGTCGCGTCATGACCGGCGATCTGATCGGCTGGGGTGAAACGGCAAGCGTCTACGCGCGGGGATATGTTGATTTCGACGGGAACCTGGATCTCCTCGTCGAGAATAACTTTTCGGAAGGGCTCGCCAACGGAGCGGGCAGATGGTCAGAAAGTATCAGGAATATCGTTTCGTCAGCGGGAGATTCGATCAGCAAAGGCAGGCTCTACGGCAAAATATCGAAACCCGAATATGAATCGACCTCGGTAACCAACTTCTCGAAGTTCTTCGACAGCGCCGTCGATCTCATCAGCGATATTTTTTGAGGAATACGACCGCTTTCCTGAGCGCCTTCGAGCGGTGGCTCATCGTGTCTTTCACCTTCAATCCAAGCTCGCCGAACGTCTTGCCGTACTTCGGTATCAGAAAAAGCGGATCATAGCCAAACCCCTGGCGCCCGCGAACTTCATAACTGATCAGCCCTTTACAATTCTCTTCTATGTTTTTCACAAGTTTGCCATTGTCGGCTATCGCCACATGGCAGACGAACCGCGCCGTTCGTTTTTTCGGCGCGACATCTTTCAGAAGCCTGAGCAGTTTAGCGTTATTCTCAATATCGATCGCGTCATCCCCGGCAAAGCGCGCCGAACGCACGCCGGGTTCCCCTTTCAACGCGTCCACCACGAGCCCTGAATCGTCGGCAAGGACAAGCCCTTCGGTAAACCGTGACGTCTCAAGAGCTTTCTTCGAGGCGTTCGCTTTAAATGTCATGCCGTCCTCTTCCACTTCGGGAGACCCTTTGACGGTCCGAAGTGAAACAAGCCGTATTTGAGCGCCTCTCAGGTATCGTCTGAGCTCAAAGAGTTTCTTGTTATTTCGCGTGGCGACGGTGAGGGTTTTTATCAATTTATTCGCTTTTTTTCTTCGTCATTGCGAGCCCCGAAGGGGCGAAGCCTGCCTGCCGGCAGGCAGGCAATCTCCCGAGCGTAGTTCTGAGCCTGTCGAAGAACGAAGCGAGGGTTTCTCTTTTGGTAATTCTGACTGAGATTGCTTCGTCGCCGAGCCTCACATCTTACAGGCTCCTCGCAAAGACAACCCGTGTCATTGCGAACGAAGTCGAACCAAGCGAGGGTCTCTTTCAGTAATTCTGACTGAGATTGCTTCGTCGGTAAGGATCTTAGCGCCAACCTCCTCGCAATGACGCGTTGCTACAAAATTCCTTTCAACGCCCTCTTCTGTATCGATATGATCTTCTTAATACCGCTTTGCGCAAGGTCAATCAGCCCGTCCATTTCTTTCTTGCTGAAAGGCTTTTTCTCCGCGGTTCCCTGAACCTCGATAAATTTCCCCGATCCGGTCATAACGATATTCATATCGACATCGGCCTTTGAGTCTTCCTCATAATCGAGATCGAGTATCGGCGTCCCGTCCTGTATGCCGACGCTCACCGCCGCGACATAGTCTGAAAGCGGGATCGTGTCGATAATACCTATTTTTTTGACGCTCGCAAGCGCCAGCGCCAGCGCGACAAAGCTTCCGGTAATGCTGGCGCACCTGGTCCCCCCGTCGGCCTGGATGACGTCGCAGTCGATCCGTATCGTCCGCTCACCAAGCGCCTCCAGGTCGCAGACCGTCCGCATGGACCTGCCGATCAATCGCTGGATCTCATACGTCCTGCCGCTCTGTCTTCCCTTCGCGGCTTCCCGCGGCGTTCTCGTTAAACACGAGCGCGGCAGCATGCCGTACTCAGCCGTAACCCATCCCGTTCCTGAGTTCCTCAGGAACGGAGGGACGCTTTTCTCGACCGACGCGGTACAGATAACTTTCGTATCCCTGAATTCCACCAAACACGAACCTTCCGCGTATTTCAAATAATTCTTCGCGATTTTTATCGGCCTCAGATCGGCCGGTTTACGTCCGTCGTGTCTCGTCATACTATTCTCCTTATCTTCTCTTTCCGTAGATGTCTTTTCCTCCCGCGTCGATGCCAACGATAAGCGGCATATCCCTGACCTCGAGCCGGTGGACCGCCTCGGGCCCGAGTTCCTTGTACGCGACAACCTTTGAACTCTTTATTGTAGCCGATATAAACGCGCCGGCGCCGCCGATCGCGAGAAAGTAGACCGCGCCATAACGTTTGATCGCCCGGCGGACATCATCGCTTCTGGTGCCTTTTCCGATCAATGCCGCGACACCCGCTTTCAAGAGCTCAGGCGTGAACGCGTCGACGCGCGAACTCGTCGTCGGGCCGCACGCGCCGATCGGCATCCCCTTCGGCGCGGGCGTCGGCCCGGCGTAGTAGATGCTTATGCCCTTAAGCGGCAGCGGCAGGGCTTTTCTCTTGTTGATACGCTCGACGAGCAGCTTGTGGACCGCGTCGCGCGCGGTAAAGATCGTCCCGCTCAGAAGAACCTGATCGCCCGCTTTGAGCGCCGCGAGAACATTTTTCGGAACAGGCGAAGTTACGCGGATCTTTTTCATAGCGTCGCCTCCGCGCCGCGTGTCGCGTGGCAGCTGATATTGACCGCGACCGGAAGCCCCGCGATATGCGTCGCGCCGGTCTCGATATTGACGCCGAGCGCCGTATTCTTTCCGCCGAGCCCCATCGGCCCGATATTGAGCGCGTTGATGCGTCTCAAGAGCTCCCGCTCCAGTTTCGCTATATGGCTCTTTCTATTCCTCTGTGATATCGCTCGCGCGAGCGACCTTTTGGCCAGCATCGCCGACCCGTCGAACGTCTCGCCGATACCCACACCGACCACGAACGGCGGACAGGCGTTCGGCCCCGCCTTCTTGACGACATCGACTATGAACCTGAGTATATTCTCAACGCTCTCGGTGGGATCGAAGAGTCGTATCGCGCTCTTGTTCTCCGCGCCGAACCCCTTCGGGATCACGGTTATTTTTAACCGGTCCCCGCGCGCTATTTTAGTGTGAAAAACACATGGCGTATTGGTTCGGGTATTTTTTCTCAGGAAGGGATCGTCAACAACTGACTTCCTGAGATACCCTTTACGGTATCCGTCCCGCACGCCATCGTTCACGGCCCGTTCAAGATCGCCGCCCGCGATGTGAAGGTCCTGCCCTACTTCCAGAAAGACGACCGTCATACCGGTATCCTGACACAGGGGGAGTTTCTTCTTCCCGGCCAAACGCGCGTTCTCAACGAGAATTCCGAGGATCTCCTTTGACCGCTTGTTTCGTTCGGTTCGATACGACCTCGTCAGAGCGTTGAACACGTCCGGCCGCAGCTGAACATTCGCCTTGATGCAGAGGCCGGCGACCGTTTTCCTGATCTCCGAAACGTGCAGCCGCCTCATCGGGGCCTCGCGCTCTCGCGGTACTCGCGACGGACAACGGTCTTCATGCCGCCGCGCTGATTAAAATCGCCGGTCGCTTCCGCCCACCGCGGCTTACAGGCCTTGACGATATCATCCAACACCCTGTTGACGACATTTTCGTTGAATATGCCGACCTGCCTGAACCAGAAATAGTAGAACTTCAGCGACTTCAATTCAAGGCACCATTTGTCGGGAATATACCTGATCGTGATCGTCGCGAAATCAGGCTGCCCCGTCTTCGGGCAGAGGCACGTAAACTCAGGGAAGTCGATCGTAATGACGTAGTCTTTGTCGGCGTACGGATTTTTCCAGGCCTCGATAGCGGGCGTTGTGAGCGTCCTGACATTCTTCTGAAGACCCTCGTACGTTGATCCTTTGTTCTTTCTTTTTGCCATCAGCTACCTCACTCCGAGTATCTTGTGTGTTTGCGGGATGATCCTGACATCCTGTAACCCCTCGCGATGCGCCATCGCCGAACATCGAAATAATCTGCTTTCCGAAACCGTCTTCGTGACATCCCGCGCCGGAGAGACCGGCTGTACAATGAACGGGATCGAACTTCCGATTTTCCGTACCAGCGCCGCGGCGCGCGCCACTTCATTCAGTTCCGTTCCCGCGGTAACAACGACTTTTACGTGGACGTCT
>JBDRSA010000129.1:0-3057 GCA_043825275.1 Candidatus Omnitrophota bacterium | reverse complement strand
TTACCAGCTTGACTCCAAATAGATCACGTTAAAAGCTTTTCCGCCTTTGAATCCGCCGAGCATCAAGGCCCAGTTGGAGACATAGCGGATCCTGCACCATGTCAGGATCTTGCTCAGCGGCTTCAGCTTCAACATGGGGTTGAAGTATTTGAAGACAAACGCCAGAAAGAGCGCGCCCCAGACGACGCACGACGTACCGCAGGTCCCCGCGATCGTATTATGTATCATATTTCCGGCGAAGAGCGCGCCGAAAAGGTGCATAAAATGGAAATCGCCGATGTAGATAATGCCTTTCTTGGGAAACGGGATAGCGAGCGTCAGATAGTGCGGCGTATACTGAAGCTGGATCTCAAGAACCTGCTTCGCGTGCTTTTGGACCGCCAGCGGGTGGCCAAATCCGTAACCGTGCAGCTGCTTGCAGTACGCTTCAAGCGTCACCCGGTGCATATGATCGACGATCGATGACGGCTGATAATAGAGCTTGAACCCGGCCTTCAGGATCCTGAGCGAAAAATCGACATCTTCGGACGTGATCTCATCCCAGAATTCCCTGCCGACCGCGTCGGCGGCCTTTGTGCTGACCGCAGCGTTCGCGGTCGCGAAGAAGGGGCTGTGGATATTGCCGTTCACTTCGTGAGGAAGGTCCTTCGTAATACTCGGATAATACCCCGCCTCACGCATCAGACAGCGCCCGGCGACCATCAGAAATTTGATCTGCTCGCAGTACGATTCTACATAATTATTCGGATCGGTCCTCATCGTCAGGATCTCCCCGCCGACCATCCCGATCGTCTCGTCCTTAAAGAACGGCGCAAGCGACTTATGGACCCAGTCCTTCTTCGGCGCGCAATCTCCGTCGGTAAATAGAATATACTCGCCCTCCGCGATCTTCAGCGCGGCGTTCCTCGCCTGCCCGGGGGACTTACAGTTCGGGATAACGACAAGCTTTATGAAATCATATCTCTTCTGCCACGAATTGATTATCTCGACGCTCCGGTCAGCGCTCCCGCCATCGGCCAGGATGATCTCCATCTTCTCTTTCGGGTAATCAAGGTCGATGAGGTATTCAAGGTTCTTCTCGATGGTTCGCTCGACGTTCCGTATCGGATTTATGATCGTTATGAACGGGGTGTTCATTTTCTTCTCCTTATTGCTTGTTTAGTCACAAGACACAAGTCACAAGACACAAGAAAAAGAATAATAAAAACTTGCGTCCTTCAAGACTTGCAGCAACCTGTGACATGTAACTTGTGTCTTGTGACCAATCATTACTTCCCCATCACCACCACTACGTTATGGACATTCCTGTCGGAAAATGACGGGATTATTTTGTCCTTCATTTTCCTTCCGTCGACAGTCACTTCCTTCACGCCCTTAGCGATACGCTTCGGGTTCAGCACTTTGATCCGGTACGTCGCGTTCCTGAAAATCCTGGTGATCGTAAATTTCTTCCATCGCTTCGGAATGCACGGATCGACAATCAACCCGTCGTAATCAGCGCGCACGCCCAGGATATAATTGGTAATAGCGACCAGGTTCCACGCGGCGCTTCCCGTCAGCCATGAATTCCTCGCGCGGCCGAAATCGCGGTGGTCGGGCCCTGCGATGTACTGAGAATAGATGTAGGGTTCGGTCATATGGATATCCGCGGCCTTATTTCTATGCGCCGGCGCTATCTTCTTGTAATAATCGAACGCGCGGTCCGAGCGCCCGAGTATCGTTTCGGCGATCACCGCCCAGGGATTCGCGTGGCAGAATATCCCGCCGTTCTCTTTGAGCCCCGGAGCGAACGTCCCGACCGCGCCGATCTTCGGATCGTATTCGGTATACGCCGGAGCGATCAGCATAATACCGTGCTTGGAATCGAGCATCTTCTTCACCATATTCATGCACGTAATGCCCCGGCTTTGCGGCGCGACGCCGGCCATGACCGCCCACGCCTGCGCGAGAAGATCGATCTTCCCCTCTTTGTTCTTTGAGGACCCGACCGGGTTGCCATCGTCGTCAAACGCCCTGATATACCAGCTGCCGTCCCATCCGATCGTGTTCAGATCCTTTCTCACTTTCGCGGCGATCGTCGTGTATTTCTTGACATCAACCGGCCGTTCGAGGATATCCGCCAGACGGATCATTTCGCGGCACGCGTAATGGAGAAACTGCGCGACCCAGACGCTCTCAGCCTGCCCGTTCTTCCCCGTCAGGTTCAGGCAATCGTTCCAGTCCGCGAATCCGATCAGCGGAAAGCGGTGCGGCCCCTGCTTGCGATAGACGTAATCGACCGCGTTCTTCAAATGAGCGTAGACCGTATCCCCTTTTTTCGAATCGGTATAGGGTACATTCTCATCGAGGAACTCAAGATCGCCGGTCTCCTTAATATACGCGGTCGTCGAAACAATAAGCCAGAGAGGATCGTCAGAGTAGCCGCCTTTTTCACCTTTCTTCGTCAACGGGAAGAACTGGTGATAACAGGATCCGTCCTTGAACTGGTTTGCCAGAAGCTCCTTGATCCTCATCTTCACCTTGCCGGGGATCGCGTGAATAACGCCGAGGGTGTCCTGATTGGAATCCCTGAATCCCATACCACGTCCGATGCCTGATTCATAATACGAAGCGCTGCGTGACCAGTTGAATGTCGTCTTACACTGGTACTGGTTCCAGGTGTTGACCATGAGATTCACCTCTCTGTCGGGTGTGGCGGCCTCATAATTCACCAGATAGTCGTTCCAATAACGTTTCAGCTTATCGAGCTGTCCTTGCGCGTTCTTGTATTTGCTATATTTCCTGATGTACCGCGCGCTCTCTTTCGGATCCTCGCTGACGCCGAGGACAAAAACCACCTGCTTCTCTTGGCCGGGAGCGAGCGAGATCTTGTTCCAGAGGCTTCCGATGGGGTTGCCGCCGCTTGAGATCGAATTGAAGGACTTTCCGCGCCTCACCGCCGCCGGGTTCGCCTCGGAATTATACGGACCGATAAATACCTCCCGGTCGCAATCAAACCCCTTCGTCGTTTCGCTCGACGCGAAATACGCGAACGTATTGCGCCCCATCTTCGGGTAA
>JBDRSA010000128.1:0-18453 GCA_043825275.1 Candidatus Omnitrophota bacterium | reverse complement strand
GTACCTACCGCCTGGTTTCAAAAGCAGGGCTATTTTTTGGTTGATTTCATAGGTAACCAGGTGATAGGGCACCGCGACGCCGCCTAAAAAAACATCGCAATAGATCAAATCAAAAAGTTGGATATCTTCTCCCCGGCGCTTGCGTCTAAGCAAATCTTCCACATAATTGCGGACATCCGAATGGTGAATGACAATGCCGCTTTCTTCGGAGAGACCGAATGCCTTAATAGCCGCTTTGGTCGCTTCGGGGTCTATCTCTATTACCTCATTGCGGCTTTTCGGAAAAACCTTTTCTACATAGCGGGGAAAGAGGTATCCTCCTCCCCCTAAATGCAATACCGATAGATCTTCTTTGTTAAAATTCGGGTTTCTTACGATACCCCCAAATATTCTGTGGCATCCGTAAGCATATTTTAAATTTGCCGGCTCACCTATTTTCATTTTGGTCTGCACCAGATTATCGAGTTTGAACTCGCATATTCCCGGTTTCTTTGTATTCTCCAAGATCCGTATGTACGAATATTGGCTATCCTTCGCATAAACAAGTTCCTCCTGCCGCGGCTCTGACAAAAAGAGGCCGACTGCCATCGTCTTTGCCCAGGCGGCGTCGCTGAAGCTGACAAAAACCAAAAATGCAAAAACAGTGAGCCACGCATAGGCCAGTCTGCCTCTCTTTGAATAGAACACTCCCACCGCGGTCAGAATTCCCGCTATCGTCCAGATCACGGCAACCGACCCCATGCTGGCAATAAGGAAAAATCCCGCGACGATTGTTCCTGCTATGCTGCCTCCCGAGCCGCAGGCGTAGATATTGCCTATGGTTCTTCCGGTCCCCAGCCCCTGATCCAGGGCAAACTTCGCGACCACCGGACTGATCATCCCCAAAAAAGTAGATGGTAAAAAGAATAGTATCGCGACATGCAGGGTTATTCTCACCGGCCAGGAAAGTCGAAGCACTATCGGAAACGCTCCCATGAGATTATTTAAAACGGGTACCAGAAGGCATGTAATCGAAGCGGCAATAAATAGCTTCGAAAGCGTTATCTGAGGAGGATACCGGTCCGCTATCCGGCCGCCGACGTAGTACCCGAGAGATATGCCGGCCAGTACCACTCCGATTACTGAGGTCCAGGTATAAAGCGACACCCCCAAAAAGCGCGCGATCAACCTTCCGGCGACTATTTCTATCACCATCACGCAGAATCCGGCGATGAACGCGGTACAATACGCGATAGTCATTTTTTTGAAACTACTCTGTTCCTGATGGTGAGACTTAAATTTCTTCATTGAACTCACCCCTTCTGCTTGTAAAAGAAAATTTCCGGCTTCCTCCGCCGGAATTCTTTACGCTGACCATCCCTTTCATCTTCTTTCCCGTCCACTCGCCGCGCCATGTCGCGATCGAACCGTCAGAAGCCGTCTGCATCGTCTCCCATATCAGAACACCGCCATCTTCGGTAACGGAGTAATTTGATGTCGGCAGGCCGAGCGACGCGAGATACGTCGAATTGAATTTTCTCTGTTTGAAATCGAGCGTATCCGACACCGCCTGAGATCCATGCTCATCCGATATCGGTTTCAAAACGATCTCCCACCGGGAGTTCTTCAGTTCTCTTGAGGCAACCGCGTGGGGCGCCTTTTCTTCCGCCAGGGCGCGCGACGTTACCTGGAGCGTCCTCAAAAGATTGACGCGTACGCTTACGTCATCGGCGACCTTCGCGATCTTCTGCTCGGCGGAGGCGTTCCGTTTATAAAAATAATTGTACATCCCTCCCGTCGCGATCACCAGCACGAGAAAGAGCGCGGCAAAAGCTTTCGTGCGCGCCGGGATCGTGTACACCTCTTTCGTCTCAACCGACGCGAGTTCGACCTCCTTCTCGGCCCTCGCCTTGAAAGATGGTGAGCCGAGAATTCTCTTCCGAGAGATCTTCCTGTCCGCTTCCGCGGTTTCCTTCTCTGTACCGGCAAATTTCATATACTCCTCATAGCCGAGCCACTTCTTTTCTCTCCGGAGATACCCGAGGACTTCATCGATCTCAGCGCTTAGATCGGGTGTTGCGAACCCCCCATTCGGCGAATAATTTTCCCGCGCTACGTACTGGGCATAGCTTGAATAGCGATAATCCTGAGGTGCGAGAGCTACATTCGCCGCGACAGGGTTATTATGAATATGCCGTGTTAGCATCAAAATATAGAGTTCTTTTTCGGCCAAAAGCGATTTAAATCTTGACTGGAAGAGGTGGCCCTTCTTCTGATACCTGCTATTATACCGCTTAGTATATAAAGAATTAACGCTATGCATGATCTCTGAGATCGTCGCATCGCCCTGAGGTTCGATCAAAAGATGCAGATGCGTCGGCAGCAGCACAAAAGCATACAGTTTAAACCCAAACTGCTTTTTGTATTTGCGGATAAGACCAATAAATGTATTATAATCAGCTTCGTCGCAAAAAAGCGGTTTATTATGCTCGCTTCGCGCGGTTATATAATAAATACTGCCTTCGACGTTGATCCTTGGTAAGCGTGGCATCGTTCTTTCCTCGTTTTAACCGCTAAATTTGCCCTGTTTTAATTAAGTGCCTGGCACTTTTTGATTATTTTCAAAAAAAACCCAAGCAATTCGCCTGGGTTAGCGTTCTTTAACCTTCGGCAGTCTGCCTTCCCGTATTCCCGGGAGCACGACTTTGCGTCCTCAAGTTACCTTGAGTTTGCCTTTTTCGGGATATGTCAAATATTTTCACTCTCAATACCAAGTTTAGACTATAGAGTAGAAATAAACAAGGCGTAAAAATAGCTTTTTTATTTTTTACGCCTTGTTTTTAATTCGGGGGGCACAATACTTAATTCCGATATTCCGCATAATTAAGTATTGTGTCCCCCGATTTTATTAAAAGGTCAAACCTTCCGCTACCGCTGCCACCAGTGTTTCTTCTCTTTTTTGGGCTCCACGGGGACAACGCGCGCGTCATCCTTCGGTCTGAGCGGCGCGGTTCCTTGTGTCGATACCTTACTTGACCGCGGTTTCTCGTCTTTTTGGATCTTAGCGCCTCCGACAACTCCGGCGCTTACAAAAGAGAGCGCCTCGATCAGATCACCGTTCTGATTTGTTCTGTTTATAATACCTTTCATGGACTCCCCCCGCAGCTCACCTCTCCAGAAGACGAGCGCGTCACCCTCTTTCGACTGCATTGTCTCCCAGATTACCAGGCCACCGGGCTTAAATCTGAGAGAATAATTCGTCGCGGCATATCCATCCTGAAAAAACTTTTCAGAAGATACTTTCAAATTCGAAAAAGTAAGCTTATCGGCGCGCCGCGCGGGTTTTACCATTTTCCCGTCCACAGAAGGAGTTATCATAATATCCCAGACCGCTCCGTCCAGCTCTTCCTTTTTATTCTTAACTTTTTCGCGCTTTTCTTCAATGAGCCGATTCCTCTCAGAGACACTTTTTTGAGCGATCTCATCCTGCCCCTGAGCCGGCATGAGTACGGATAAAAAAAATATCATTACGAATAACACTGTCTTTTTCTCTTTCATGCGCCGCCTTTAAGGGTTACCACTTCTTCCATTTCGGCTTTTTCTCCCGTCTCTCATCATCGGCCGGTCTTGTCATTGTTTTTTCGTCTTTATCCGGCCCTTTTAACTCCATCGCCGCCGCCTCTTCACTCGGTTCAGCCTTTTCCGCCGCTTCTTCCTCTTTCTCTTCTTCCTCTACGAGGGTTTGCGGAAGAGGCGGCTCTTCAGGAGTTCTCTCCTTCAATACCCCTTTTGTCATTTTTCCGTGATACGCGTAATCGGCCGTCTCTTTAAGTTTGGTCTGTACGCTGACCACTCCGCGCATCGACTCATCGCTAAAATCACCCCTCCAGAAAACCCTCGCATCCTCCTTCATAAGCATGCCGCTCCAGACCGAAATACCGCCTTTTAATTGCAGTCTGTAATTAACCGGCTCAAAATCTTTGGAGCTATAGTGTTTCGAGGTAAATGTTCCATCCTCAAAGATCAATGTATCCGCGATCTCCTTCTGAACCCCTTCGCTCGACGCGGACTTTAAGAGAACATCCCATTCGGTGCCATCCAGCTCGAGCGGCTGCGGTTCGGCGGCGTCATCTCCCTGCGAAAGCGCGCAATGCGAAAATAGAAAGAGAGAAAAGGCGGCGCAAACCATCGCGATCAGACTTTTACAAAAAAGCTTCTTCATTGAATTCCCCTTATGTAAGGCGTTTCTTTCCTTCCATCGTCTGCCATGTAAATACAATTCCACGCCTCTTAAAGTCTCTTACCTGTCCCACCATTTCTTCGCGGCGGCTGGTTCTTTGGTATTCTTGGAGCCTTCTGCCTCTTTCTTCGCCTCCTCAACCTGATTTATCTCTTCTTTGGCTTGTGTTTTAATCTTCTGGGGGGCGCCTGAGGGTTTCACGGCCGCATTTTCAGCCTTCGTCGCGCGGAGCGAATCAATCTTTTTAAGCCCTTTGACATCATTAGGTCTCGCCGCGCTTAAATTTTGACTTGTAAAATTGTGCGTGTAGGCTCTCCGCGGCACGCCATCGAACTTGTGGGTGAACGTTCCTTTCATCGAGTCGCCCAAACGCTCCCCCCTCCAAATGATGGTCTCGATCTCATCCTTTGTCTGCAGTGTTTCCCAGACGACCGTGCCGTTATTCGCGACTTTTACCGTAAAATTGGTGGGTTCAAACCCTTTCTCAGTAAAATATGCCGAGGTAAATTTGTTATCCTCAAACGAGAGAACGTCGGTTTCCGGATAGCCATCCGCGTCTTCAGAGACCAGCTCAAGTGAAACATTCCACTTTGTCCCCAAAAGCTCCGCTTTCTTCTCAGCCGCGAGCTTCTCCGCCTCGGCCTGCCTTTGCAGGCGGGACGCTTTCATTTGGGGATCCTCTTCCGGCTCTTCTACGGCAGGAACAGCCGCCTGCCCCCGCGCGGTCAAGCGCGTTAAGGAAAAGTCGATAACAAACATAATGGTAAAAAGTGCCAGTGAATTGAACGCGATTTTTTTATAATTCATAACCTTCTATCTCCTTTTTTTTATTAATGAACTTGACACTATAATCATACCAGATTTTACCTATCTTTGCCAGAACCATTTTCGATCTTTTGCCCGCAATGTTCCCCTTCATCTTATCTGAGGACCTTCTTCCCTTCGAGCGTCTGCCATGTAACAAGGTACTTCTTCACCCAGTTCGCCTCTTTCGCGTCAGGCGCGTACTTCAGGAAATCGGTGAAATATTCGATCGATTTCATCCTGTCGACAAGATGCTCAGCGTAAATGTACCCCAGATTATAGTATGATTCCGAATCGTCCGGCCTGTAATCGAGCGCTTTCTCGAATTCCTTTACGGCGCGTTTGTACTCTTTGTTTTTGACATAGAAGACGCCCAGGTTGTAGTGCATGTCGGCGGTCTCTTTTATAAGGTCCTTGTTCTGGCGCGCCATGTCGGCAAAACGTTTCGGGAACGCGCGCACTTCTTCGGTAACGACCTCGTTCTCTTTCTCCATCCTGGCGTACTTCTCCTGGAGGATATTCAGGCGGCCCTGAAGGTCTTCCATGACCTTTCTGATGGTCGATTTGCTGGTCTCGAGGACTTTTATCCTTTTGTTCGCTCTGCTCAGCCCTTCAAGAAGCTTCGAATTCTCATTCTTCAGCCGGTTTATTTTTTCCGCCTGCGTCCGCAGCTTTATCGTAGAGGCATCCGTCAGTATCGGCGACATTTCTGTCGATCTTGATTGGAGCCTGATCAGCACTTTTTGCAATTCTTTCGTTTCATGCTTCGCGGCCTCGGATTCCTCTTTCAGCCTCTTGAGGTCCTGCTCGAGCGAGGAGTCCTGTTTTTGAACCTCCTGTTTCATCTTTTCAAGCTCGGCCATCAGAGAATCCCGCTCCCGGGCCAGCTCTTCATCTTTCTTCTTCGCGCCGCTAAACTCTTTGTTCTCTTTTACGAGACGTTTTGCCTGGGCGGCGAGATTATCCCTGTCCTGTATAAGCTGTTTGTAATCCTCGGTTAAAAGAGAATTCTTCTCTTTAAGGTGCTCAAGCTGCTGCTTGAGCCTATCCCGCTCCCTGTCGAACTCTTCTTTAATGGGGTCTTCCCTGGGAACAGGGGCGGGGGCGGCTTGGACCGCTGCCGGCTCAGGTTTTGTGGACTTCTTCTCTTCTTTTTTGAAGATGAAGGAATGGGCCGGGTTTACTGCCAAAAGGACGTAGGCTATGAGCGCTGCGGAAAGCGCATATTTCATATTAGGCATGATTCCCCTACATATTTAATATAGCACAAATTTCACGATTTTACAAATAAAATTAATATTCCCTGAAAGTGCCCGGCTCAGGGCGTTCGGGTCCTTCCGTGATCTCAAAATCGGAATACGCGCGCTCCGTCAAAGTTCTGGGATCCCAACGCTCATTGCCGGTGACCATATCGTCCCCCCCGGTTATATACGGCGTTATCATGACAACCAGCTCGGTCCGCTCGGTCTCATTCATCCTGTCCTTAAAAAGGTTCCCAAAGATCGGAATGTTGCTCAGGAACGGCACGCGCTCTTCGGTCTTCTTCTTCTCTTCTTTTCTTAATCCGCCGATAATGATCGTCGTTCCGTCTTTTACCATAACGGTCGTCTCGGCAAGCGACGTATCGACGATCGGTATTTCGTTGCCTGAGGGCGTTATCAGCTTTTCGATAACGTCCGAGATCTCGGGCTTTACCTTTAAGGTGACGTAATTATCCTCGTTGATCGTAGGCGTAACCGATAATTTGATGCCGACATCGATAAACGTCACTTCTTCGGCGGTGGTGGTCGTGGCCTGGCCGGTCGTCGTGGTCGTTGTGATGTACGCTTCGCGCTTTCCAACGTGGATGATCGCTTCATGGTTATCGATAACCGATATTTTCGGGTTCGAGAGGATCTTGGTATCGCCCAGCGTCTGCAGGAACTTAAAGACGGTCTCGAACGCCTTCTTATCATGATACCTGCCGAGATAGATGCTCTCGGAGCCGGTCGACTTACTCCCGGCGGTCGGGTTGTCGGTCGTCGGATAGATGCCCTGATACGCGGTCGAGCCGGGAGAAACGTAACTGTCTTTTGTCAGGTCATCGACGTAGACCCTCCCTTCCCGGATGACCGGCTCCAGCGGGTGGCTCCCAAGATAATAAAATCCGGTGCCGCCCATCATGTGGCTCAGCTGCCTGAACATCCCCTCCCACTGCACGCCGACGTTCAGATCGTCCGAAAGTTTGATCTTAACGATCTTCGCGTCAAGCATAACCTCCTGTGTCTTCTTATCGAGCGCCGTTATCATGCTCTTAATATCGTTCATCCGTTCGGGCAGCGTCTGGACGATGACCTGGTTCGTCCGCTCATCCCCGATAACGGAACCGACGTTCTTCTTATCGAGCTGGCTCTTCAGTTTTTCTGTGACATCCGCGGCTGTCGCGTAATTGAGGTTGAAGATCCGGACGTCGTTCTTTGACTCAAGCGACGCCAGCGCTTCCTCCATCACGGCAATATTCTCAGGCGTATCCATGATCATAACGGTCCCCGAATCCTGGTCGACGAGGAGCCGGCCGATCTTGCTCTTGAGAGCGTCCAGCAGATCGAACGCCTTCGCGGGGATCGCGTAGTTTAAACGTAGTACCTTGACGACTCTCGCGTCGCCGAAATTCTCTCCGAACCTGAGCTGGTACTCTTTATCGGTCATCACATAGAATATTTCGCCTTGTTTCTCATACGCGAGATTATTGCTGAGGAGCGTTACATCGAAAACATCCTTGAGCGGCACATTCTTCAGCTGGAACGAAAGCCGTCCTGAGACCAGTTTGCTGGTCACTATATTCATCCCGCTCCTGAGGGAAATATACCGGAGCGCGTCGGAAACTTCCATATTGCGAAGATCGAGCGTTACCCGCTGATTAAGGTCGATCTCCCCGGGAATGAACGCAATGCCGCCCGCTTCAGGGCTCGATGGATCGACCTCAACATTGTCAGCGAATGTCTGCGCGGACAGGTCTCCCCCCGGGCGCATCGTCAGCGACAGCAGAAGAAGCGCTATCAGCGGGAATATCCTGTATTTTTGAAGCAGTGTTTTTCTCATAGTACCGTTGTTTGCTGGGGGACGTTCCCTAAGGGGACACCCCTTCAAGGGATGTCCCCGTAATCTTTCCTACTGCAATTCCGCTTCCTGCCCTTTGTAGGAAACATTGACCTTGTTCCTGAAAATACCTTCGATCAGGATCTTCCCGTCAATAAGGCCGCCTTTTTTCAAAAAATACATCTCTTTTGTCGCGAGATTCTCGATCATCGCGTCCGGATTGTCCGACCAGGCGATCCCCGCCAGGCGGAAGGACATGAGCTCCTTATCGATCGCCCGGACCGTGTCTTCCTCAACGATCACGTCCCGCGCGATCTCCGTCTCCGGCTCCAGCAACTCTTTAAAATCGAAAATATTTCTCGCCGTCGGTTTCTCGAGATAATATTTAAGGGCGCTTAGCTTTGGCGCGGCATTATCGAGGCCGAACGGCGCTCCTTGAGTCTTCTCGGGAGAGAATTCGGGGACCTTGCTGAGATCCATCGCCGTCATCGTAAGCGTAACTCCCACATACATCGAAAAGAACAGGATCCCGATCGAAAGAACCTTATTGACGCTCTTCAGGTCCATCGGCGGCCGCTTCGCGGTCAAGCCGCCTGAAAACATATTCTTAAAAAACGAAAGCCTTCCCCGCATCCCACCGAAAGAGAGCGCGCTCCGCCGCTTGTGTTTTGCCGATGCTTTCTTTACCTCGCCGGCTTTCGGTTTTTCAATTAAATTTAATAGCTGTTGTTCAGCAGAATTGGGGTTTTTGTCTGCCATCCTGTCCGCATCTCTTCCTGCACAAGGCTTTCGACTACTTGGGCATCGATAACAGATCTATTCCGCATCACCAAAGCTTTTAACGCTGTATGACAAAGCATCATTATCCGCCGCGGGTAACCCCGCGAATACTGGTAGATCTCCCGCACCGCTTCATCAAGAAAAAGGTGTATCTTCGACCGGTAACCCGCGCGGCGGATCCGGTACTCGATCATCTCCCTTGTCTCCTCAAAGCTGAGCGGATGAAGGGTATATTTGAAGCTTATCCTGTCGAAGAAATTCGGGATACCGCTGATCTTCGGCTGAAGCTCCATCTGCCCCAGAAGGACAAGCTGGAGCAGCTTGAATTCATTCGTCTCATAATTCAATAACACCCTCAAAAGCTCAAGCGAGACATCGCTCAGCTTCTGCGCTTCGTCGATCACCAGCGCGACGGTCTTGTTTTCGCTGACGCCTTTCTGGAAGAGGAACTTTTCGAGCGTATCCCGCAGGTCGAGGGTCGACACAGAACCGCCCTCGGGAACCGCGCAGCCGAAATTCTTCAGCAGATTGCGGACAAAAATATTCTCATTCTCGAACGACGGATCGAGGATCATGTGGAAAACAAAATCTTCCCGTACCTTGAGCTCCTGGATAAGTTTTCTTGAGAGCGTCGTCTTCCCCATCCCTATATCTCCCAGGATAACGCTTAAGCCCCGTTTCAGGCGAAGCTCTATCAATGTATTCGTCAGCGCCGTCTCATGCTCTTTCGAAAGATAAAAGAAATTGGGGTCCGGGCTCGTTGAGAACGGCTCTTTTTCGAATCCAAGCACTCTGTAGTAGCTCATGAGGCTTTCCTGTTTACCTAATACATATAGTGGGCGCGGCTCTATATCATCTTCCGGATAATGCGAAGCGGATACCCTTCGTCCTTCAGCTGGTATATCCTCCTGAGCCGGGACCGCACTTCGGACTCACGATAATATCTTCCGTTGCCCTTGCGCCTCGATACCGTCAAAAGCCCGAGGTCGGTATAGTGGTTGACCGTCTGGTATGAAACATTGAATTTCTTCGCCACTTCTACGGCGGAAATAACCCTCGTTTTTTCCATGCCCAACCTTGTCGTTGTATACCGAAACCGATACGGCTCTGTTGTATAATGCTTCATGTTATGTTGTGCCACTTACGGTAAGTACTGTAAGTAGTGGTAAAAGTATAGCATAGGTTTTTGGGGGTGTCAAGGCGGGGAGGTCAATTTAGTGGTAAGTCGTAAGTGGTAAGTGATAAGTCGTTATCTTTTTACCGCCTGAATAAAGGCCCCGGAGGTAGACAGGTCTTCGCCGCCCAGATCTTTAAACCGGTCCGCCAGCTCGCCCCTTCCGGCCCCCGAGGTGTCCCTGATCGGAATATCACAGACAATGGTAAAACCCGCCTCTTCTATCAGCTTTTTGTGCGTTGAATAGGGCTCTCTGTTGATCAACCGTACCGGTATGAGCGTTCGCTGCAGGAAACGTATCATCTTCCACGCAGCGTCGTTATGCTTCCAGTGCCCGTTCCATTTAAGGGATGTGCCATGGCACTTAAAGTCGATCTGATGAGACATAAAACCGCCTTTTTTCAGCAACCGCCGCATCGTGCCGTATGCCGATCTTAGATCGTCGACATGTTCCATGACGGCCTGAGAGTAGACCATATCGACGGTGTTCTCTTTAACGGCGCCTCTTTCGTTCCAGCGGGAACAGTAGGAGATCTCGATCGCCTCCCCCATCTTTCTGTTGAGGTTGATCAACGCGCCCCGTATCGCCTCTATCCTCTCCTTGCGAAGGCATTGGGACATATGTTCATCGGATAGAACATCCCGCGGAAATCTACGGAGGTCCAGAAGCACACTGGCCCTCTCAAAATCTTTCTCTTCCACAATGTCCTCTCTCCTTTCGAAGAGCTCTACAAGTTCATCAAGGATCCTCAGGTTCCTTTTCTGGAGGGAGTACTCGGCGATGTCAAAAGCGTAATATTTTTCAGCTCCCGTCAAAAGAGCGGCCAAGCCGATCCCTAAAGAATCCCCCGGCCCAAATTCAGCGACCGCCATCGGCACAGGCATCCCGCGCTTACGCGCGAGCAGCAAGTGACGCAGCCATATCGAATAACAATAGCGGGCGGTGGTCGTTCCCCAGGTCCGGTGGGAAACAACCGCTCCCAGCTCGCGGAGTATTTTTTTAGGCAGGTTTGGCATAGGCTGCGCCAGTTGTCAGATGACAGATGTCAGAGGTCAGATAATAGAATAAAATAGATCAAAATCGCACTTCTACGCTGTAAAGTTAATTCTTGAACCTTTGTCATTCCCGCGAAAGCGGGAATCCAGGACATGGCAATGTACACTGGATTATTGTTTCCACTAACGAAAGAGCGACAAACCTGGATTCCCGCTTTCGCGGGAATGACAGGATAGTCAACAACTTATGTGACATTGTACTAGTCCCGCGTCACGCAGCCAAAACCTCTTCAGCCACCGCGCGGATCTTCTTACCGATCACCGCGGGGGAACAGGTTTTTTTGAAGAGATCGTAGCCCTTCTCCGCGATCGCCGCGCGAAGCTGCGGGTCGTCTCTCAGTCTCCGGATCGCATCGGCAAGCGCGCGGCCGTCACTCCCCCGGCAGAGCATCGCGCTCTCTTCGCTGGTCAAGAGTTCTCGCGATGCGGGTGTATCGGCGGTAATTACCGCCTTCCTCATCGCGAGCGCCTCATAGACCTTGATAGGGATAACCATCTGTGTCTTTGGGGTGTTGCCGAATATCCCCAGGCACACTGAGGCCCTGGCCATATAATCAGGTATCTTTCTGTACTCCACCCAGGGGATGAACACGACATTCTTGAGTCCGAGTTCTTCGGTCCTCACGACACACCGCCGGTGTTCGGGACCTTTGCCGATCAGGATGAACTTTACATCGGGCAGCAGCGCCGCCGCTTCTATCACATATGAGACGCCGTGTAGTTTCTGAAATTCTCCATAAAAGGCTGCCGTAAACTCATTCTCCGGGGGGGCAGGACGAGGATAAACGATCGAATCATCCGCGCTCGCGTAAAGCCGACAAAAACGCTTTTTCTCAATGCCGTAGCGTTCGGTGAAATATCGTATATCCTGCTCGGTGTCGACGAATACCCTGTCGGCCAAACTACATGCCCGCTTATCAATATATTGAGCGAGCTTCGCGAAGATGCCCCCCGCTTTAAACCGCTGCCTATCCTCAACCATGGTTCGATGAACAGAGACGAACGCGTCAAAGAGGACTTTTTTTCTCGTAAACATTTTTACCGCGGGCACAATAAAATGCCCGAGAAACCCTACGCATATAAGGTCGCTTGATCTTTTATACTTCAGGAATTTATAGAAGCTGGTGAGATACCTAAGGAAGCTCTTGCGCGAAGAAGAGCAATCAAGCACGTCAATACCGGCATCCCGCATCGCCTTACAGAAAACCCTCGTCCTCGAGTATGAACGCTCTCTTCCCGGAAGGTAGCAGATCCTCATACAGGGATTCCGATCGCCGTCTCACGTGTCATAGAAGCCCTTATCAGAGAGGTATCTTCTTGAGCATGCGGATATTATAGTATTCGTCTCTCGAAAAATCACCGTAGGACCCCCGATGCGCGTAGAGATCATCGATGATATCCTTTATCGAATACTGCGGAAGGAACCCAAGTTCAACCTTCGCCTTCCTGATCGATACTTTGTAGTTTCGAAAATCCTGAATATCCTTGATCTCGAGAGCTACCTTCTTCTTCGACGCGGCTTCGATCTCGCTCTTCACACAATCTCCGACCTGACCGACCGTAAAGTTTCCCGAGGCAACGTTGAAGACGCCGTTTATCGCCAAATTTGCCTGCACCGCCCGCTTAAACGCGGAGATCGTATCGCGAATATCGATTATCGGCCTCCAGATCGACGGATTGTTGATAACCAGCCGGGAATCCCGCAGCGCGGTCATAAACATGGTATTGACGATCAGATCCATCCGCATCCTCGGACTGTGACCACAAACGGTCCCCTGCCTGAGCGCGATAACAGAGAAGTCTTTGTCACTCATCTGCAGGACGCCCCGCTCACCCTGCAGCTTCGAAATGCCGTAGGGATAGCCGCACGTTACCGGATCGTCTTCGCTGTAAAGTTTGTCGAACGTATACCCGTACACAGAACAGGAAGAAGCGTAAATAAACCGTTTTACCCCCGCCTTCTTCGCTTTGTACGCGAGATACGATGGTAAGGCGCCGTTGTAGACAAAATTCTTTGACGGACTGAATTCAGCCATCGGGTCATTTGAAAGTCCGGCAAGAAAGATGACCTGATCGTATTTTTTGAAATCATTTTCGTCGCATTCAAAGAGGTTCTTCTGAATAACCTTTATACCATCGGGTAGAAAGTTGCCGAACCAGAGAAGGTCGATGACCTCGACGTCATATCCCTCTTCTTTCAGCACGGGCCCGAGCGCGGATCCTATGTAGCCGGCGCCTCCGGCGAGTAGTATTTTCATGGCGTCTCCATTGTTTCGTCGTCCGTATACCGTCGTCCGTATACCGTCTTCCGTTATCCGTTCACAAAAGCTTCAGTAGACTCATTATCATCCGCGTTGTATGATTTATCTTCTCTAATAGATCTTCCTTCAATCGTGCGTCGAGATATTGCAGTCTTTGGGCTATCTCGATATGGGTTTCAAGTTCTGCGCAAGATCCCATGGCAATATACAGAAACTGCCTATACTCTTTGCTATGTTTTCGGGTAAAACCCTCCGCGATATTAGAAGGGATAGATACGGCACTTCTTCTCATTTGAGAGGTTAATCCATAAAGCTCGCTTTTAGAAAATGATTCTGTCGTTTTATAGACATCCTCTACGATCTCTATCCCTTTTTTCCAGATATTCAAATCTCTAAAACTTTTTATCTTTTCATTCATCTTTTGTTTTTCGGACGACGGTATACGGAATACGGACGACGAGAATCTATTTATTTCCCCTGTTCATCAGTTTATCATACTTACTACAATCCAGCGACGTGTCCTTCGGAGCGACGACCGGGACATCCGTGAGCGAGAGCTGTCCAACCTCTCTCTTCGGATCGAGACTCTTCGCGTACTCATACACGGTCTTTCGCGCGCCTCCGATATGGATCGTGCCGGTCGCGTCAGTGTCGAGAACCGCGACGATTTTCTTCGCGATCACCCGGACGGGTTCCCTGCTCGTCCACTGATCGACAAACGCTTTCTCGTACGGAAATTCATTCGGCCCGAAACTCGTCCGTATGATCAATGACCTGTCATACAACCGCGCCGAGCACTCCCCGCCGAGCTTCGACCAGGCGTACCTGTTGACCGGCACAACGGGATCGTCTTCCCTGTACATCCCCCGGTCTCCCCGAAATACATAATCGGTGGAAATATAAACAAGCCTCATCTCAAATTTCATACAGAGCCGGACAACGTTCGCGGTTCCGATAATATTTGCCGCTATGGCTCGCTCGGGAGACTGCTCGACTTTCGGAGGGGACGTAAACGCCGCCGCGTGCAGGCAGAGAGAGAACTTTTTTGACGAAACATACCGTTCCATGCTCTCACGATCGGTGACGTCAAACTCTTCACGGCCGGGATACGCGGCATTGGGCAGAAGCTTGCGGATCTCACCGCCGAGAAGGCCGCTTCCGCCGGTAATAAGAATTTTGTTCTGATCTATCATGCGCGATCCGCTCTTTTAAGCTCCGTACACGAATTCATCAAAATCGAGGGTCTTCTGCCAGGAATCGAGCGTATGGCCGTTCGTATCCTTCTCGGTCATTAGGGGCCCGCCCCCCGCGATCCTGTCGAATTCAGCCTTCAGCTTCGGGTCGCAGAGTGACCAATCGATATCCTTCGATAAAGGAGAAATGCCCGACTCGCATTTCGAGTTATACGAGGCCGAACACATGTATTCAATAAGCGATTCCTCGGTAAAGAAATTCCCGTGAGCGAACCCGGGAGGGACCCAGATCCATTCGCTATAGCCGGCCTGCCGATCGGCCGGCATATCATAGGCGATGATCCTGCCGAATGTCGGAGAATCTTTCCGAATATCCAGAACGAGGTCCACCATACGGCCGGCAAGCGTCCTGACCAGTTTCCCCATGCGCGGATCCCATTGAAAGTGGAGCCCCCGTATGGTCGTGGCAAGCGAATAGCTTTCATTGGCCTGAACGAATTCAATCGAGCGCATCGATTCTATTTGAGGACTGTCAACAATGTCGCTCTTCCTGAACTGCTCGGTGAAATACCCCCGGTGATCACGAAACCGGGCGAACCGGATAACTTTTACATCGGGGATCGCGAGACTGGTGACCTTGAGTATCTTCATCCGTACGCGCCTTTCTGTGACATACAGTTTGAGGGGTCGGGGTGTTTTTCTTATATTCGCCCCCTCCTCGTAGTATCAACAATTATACTACTAAATACGCGCATTGACAACTGCGATATGGATCTTGGGCGGGATCTTAGTCAATTCGAGGTTCTGCTTGAAGTAAACAGAGCGTAATGGTATAACTATGATACCATACCCTAGAGCTTAGAATAACCAAACCTTAATGCGAAGAAACGCCGAGAATGGAGGAAACACATGAATCTGAGAAAATACACGCCCTTGATTTTAGGATTCGGATTAGCCATAGCCCTGCTATTACATCCGGGATTAGCATACGCAGAGCATGAATTTGGCGAATTAACCGCGTTGGCGGATAAATATGAAACAGATAAGGGGACAAAAGGACATAAGTACACGGAAGTATATGAGTACTTCTTTTACCCCATTAAAGATACGGTCCGCAAGATATTTGAGATTGGCATTGCGAAGGGCGCGTCGCTTAAAATGTTTCGGGATTATTTCCCTCAGGCGGTGATCTACGGAATCGACATCGACGACAAATCCGGGCTCGCTTCGGATGTTCTGAAAACATTCGTTGCCGATCAATCAGACAGGGAGCAGCTGCAGGCTTTCATCAATACCTACGAAGGCGACTTTGACCTCATTCTTGATGACGGCGGGCATACCATGAAACAGCAGCAGGTGAGCCTCGGATATCTGTTCAAATATGTCAAACCGGGCGGGTATTATATTGTCGAAGACGTGCACACGTCTCTTTATGATGTTTTCGGCGGTAATGCAGGCGCCGAGCCGGACGAAGCGAACACTACTATGACGATGATTAACCATTTCATCCGAACCGGCCAAATTAACAGCAGCTATATGACGAACGAAGAAATGCAATATTTGACCGATCATATTGTATATTGCAATCTGTTCAGCAGGAATAGTGGGCGTTCGATCACCTGGATCATTAAGAAGAAGTAAGACATGCAGCCAGATTTCTTTTAAACGCCGATGCCGCGTTATTCAAAAGGATTCAAAAAAATTCTCGGACGGTGGGATTCGATAGCGATCAATATCGGGATCGTTATCGGAGTCGGGATCTTTCGCGTTCCTGCCGAGGTAGCGGCCTATCTCCCATCCTCGTGCTATATACTCCTGGCGTGGGCAATCGGCGGGCTGATCACGTTACTCGGCGCGCTTTGCTATGCCGAACTCGCCGCCGCGTTCCCGCAAACGGGCGGAAACTACGTGTATCTGCGTAAAAGCTACGGCACGTGGGCGGGCTTTCTATACGGATGGACGGAATTCTTGGTCATTCGAACCGGGTCGATCGCTGCCGTGGCGTTCGTCTTCGCGGAATATCTCAGTTCCCTCCTTTCTACCGAACCGTTCCTGATCAAGCCGTTTGCGATCGGGATCATCGTGATCCTTTCCGTTATTAACATCGTGGGCCTCCGGTACGGAAAAGGGATCCAGAATGTCTTTACGATCGCCAAAATTACCGCGATCGTCGGCATCATTCTCTTGGGCGTCGTATCCGGTAAAGGAGACATCGCTCATTTCCGCCCGCTGCCTGTGTCGCCGGATCGGGGGCTCTTTCCTCTCTTCGGGCTCGCGCTTATACCCATCCTGTGGACATACGGCGGGTGGCACGAGAATACGTTTGTCGCGGGAGAGACGAAAAATGCCGAACGGATCATTCCGTCTGCGCTCATTATCGCGACGCTTATCATCACCGGGCTCTACCTCGCCATCAACGCGCTGTATATTTATATGATCGTTCCACGAGAGATGGCCGATCTGCGGCTTATCGCGTCCAGCGTTCTGCAGATCTTATGCGGACTGCGGGGCAGTAAGATCGTTGAAGCATTAATTGTCGTCTCATCCATCGGGGCTATCAACGCCATGATCATAACCGGAAGCAGAATTACGTACGCGATGGCAAAAGATAACGCGCTGTTTCGGATTCTCGGTGAGGTTCATCCGGCCTACGGCACGCCGCTCTGGGCGATCATTCTCAATGCCGCGTGGGCAACGGTTTTAGTCATCTTCGGGACATTCAACATGCTCCTCTTCTTTACGGGCATCGTTGTATGGCTGGTCTTCGCGTTTGCGGCGGCGGGGCTGTTTGTCTTGCGGCATAAGTACCCCGCGTTGAAACGGCCGTATAAAATATGGGGGTATCCGGTCGTTCCGGCGATATTCGTGATCATCTGCGTCGCGCTTTCGATCAATACGCTCCTTTTTTATCCGCGCCAATCAATGATCGGTTTGTGTCTGACGCTTACGGGAGTTCCGATATTTATTCTTTCACGGAAACGAAAAGTATTGCTGAAGCGGAGATAATACTACCGACCTGGATTCCCGCTTGCGCGGGAATGACAAAGGTTCAAGAATTAATTTTACAGCGTACTATCCTATATTTGCCCCCTCCTTATTCGTATGCTATACTTTAATGCAATCATACGGTGATCTTGGTAATTATTAAGGGGTATCCGAAAGTATGGATCAAGCTGTCATCAGATGGGCCGACAGGAATATCGGCAGGATCATCTGTTTCCTTCTAACGGTGGTCCGGAGATCGATCGACGCATTTCGAGGCGGATCGGCGTACCGAGAAAAGGCCTCCCGCATCGTCTTCATAAAACTTGTCGAGCAGGGGTCAACCGTTCTCGCCTATTCAGCGCTCAAAAAAGCCGAGTCGCTTGTCGGTAAAGAGAATCTCTTCTTTCTGGTATTCAAAGAGAACCGGCCTGTCATCGACCTTCTCGATATCGTACCGGCATCCAACGTCATCGAGATCGATCCAATGTCTGCGGCCTCGCTCGTTACAACATCGTTCAACGCGATCTTGAGAATGCGCGGAGAGAAGATCGACGCGGCGATCGACATGGAGTTCTTCTCAAGGGGTTCAGCCATCCTCGCGTACCTGTCCGGCGCCGCGAAGAGGGTCGGGCTGCATCTCTTTACCTGCGAGGGGCCGTACCGGGGAGACCTCTTCACCCATAAATTGATGTACAACCCCTACCTTCACGCGAAGGTCTATTTCGCGAGCCTTGTAGAAGCGCTCCTCCATAAGCCGCCTGATGCAAACACGCCTTTGCATTTCGATATTCCCGATCCGGCCTGTGAAACAGCCGCGTTTACTCCGTCCGAGAACGAAACGATCGCTTGTACCGAAAAGATCGAATCACTCAAGAGGTCCCCGGCGCGCAAACCGGTCGTTAT
>JBDRSA010000127.1:0-2682 GCA_043825275.1 Candidatus Omnitrophota bacterium | reverse complement strand
GCGTTCCTCAGGAGCGTAAACGTAAATAATATCGTTCTGAAAGTAGACATGATCCTCGGATTGCCGCTGGAGACATTTATTTCATATTTTGAGGGGCTCGAATTCTTTATTCCCCTCCTTAAGGGTACCGATCATATTCTGAACATCCATCGTCTGCAGATCCTTCCCGAAACGGATCTGGAGAAGCGATGCGGATCCTTCGGGATCCGGTATTCGCGCGAGGGGTCTCATACCGTATTCGCCACGGGATCGTTCCCTCAGGAAGAGATGAGCCACGCGTCAAAGCTGACGGCGGTTCTCTTCAGAATAGTTAATTCGCCGCTCAGGAGCTCTTTTTTCCGGGAAAAAGAGGCCCGGAACATGAGCGTCCTGAAATTCAGCGAGGATATCCTTGAGAGTATCTGCCGGGAAGAAGCTTTTAAGGGGACGAAACTCGTCAGCGAAGCGTCGGTAGACGATGTGTACTGGAACGATGACATATTCAGGGATATCCCGACGGAGTGGATCTTAAAAACAATAAATACGAGGGTAGGATGCCGGAACGTGAAAAGGTAGTGAACGCTCTCTACGAAGCGGTTGACAGCGTCAATCAAATGCTGGCTCCGGAAGAACGGCTGGGAAAATCTCCCGATGCTGCCCTGACCGGAGAATCGAGCAGTCTTGATTCTATGGGGTTTGTGAATCTCATCGTCGCCGTTGAGCAGAAGTTCGAGGAAGATTTCGGCGTCGCGCTGACATTGATGAGCGAAAAGGCGCTGGCGAAAGAAGAGAGTCCGTTCGCGACCATCCGGACCCTTGCTGAATATATTCTGTCGATCCTGAAGGAGAAGAACGGTGCTTAAGAAGATACCATGCCTGCTTATCTCTGATTTTAATATTGAAAACTTCGCGGGGCTCCTGAATAACAGCGATACGCCGCCTCGTATGAAGGCGGCTGTCGCGCCATTTGGCCAGGTCATGCCGCTCCTTATGGACGGAGATTCGCCGTGCTGGAAAAGCGGCCCCGACTTCGCGGTTGTGTGGACGACCCCCGAGAGCGTCGTTCAATCGTTCAGCGAGATAAGCGCGTATAAAAAGTCATCGATCGATCTCGCGCTGGAAGAAGTGGACCGGTTCTCGCAGGCGCTTATCAGCGCGTCCGGGAACGTGCGGTCGCTCTTTGTTCCGATGTGGGTGACCCCGTCGTATCACCGGGGATTCGGCATGCTTGACCTCAGGAACGGTATCGGGATGATGAATACGCTGATGCGCATGAACGTACGGCTTTCGGAGAATCTGGACCGGTCGCCGAACATCTATCTGTTGAATACTCAGAAATGGATCGAGGCGGCGGGTAAGCGGGCGTTCAGTGAGAAGCTGTGGTATATGAGCAAGGTCGTCTTTGGCAACGAGGTGTTCCTTGAGGCCGTGAAGGATATACAGGCGGCGCTGAGCGGGATACGGGGAGAATCAAAGAAGCTCGTTGTTCTTGATCTTGATGATACGCTGTGGGGCGGCGTTGTCGGAGATACCGGTTGGCGGAATATCACGCTCGGCGGCCATGACCCGTTCGGCGAGGCATTTGTCGATTTTCAGCGTTCTTTAAAAGCGCTCACCAACCGGGGGATCCTTTTAGGCGTCGTCAGCAAGAACGAAGAATCGGTCGCGCTTGAGGCGATCGACCGTCATCCCGAAATGGTCCTCAGGAAAAAAGATCTTGCCGGCTGGAAGATAAATTGGCTCGATAAGGCTAAGAATATCGCCGATCTGGCGGGCGAACTGAATCTTGGCGTATCGTCGGTAGTATTTATCGACAATGATCCGGCGGAACGCGATCGCGTCCGGGAAGCGCTGCCGGAAGTTCTCGTTCCCGAATGGCCCGACAACCCGATGTTGTACACACGAGACCTGCTCGGCCTCCGGTGCTTTGATTCTCCGTCGATAACCGCTGAAGACACGGCGCGAACAGCGATGTACGCAACTGAGAGAAAGCGAAAACACGCGAAAAAAGAGCTCAGTTCGATCGACGATTGGCTGAAAGGTATCGATATCTCTGTTACCGTCGAAGAGCTGCATGACGGGAACCTGAAGCGGGCGGCCCAATTGTTCAATAAGACCAACCAGATGAATCTTACCACCCGGCGGATGTCTGAGAGCGAGCTTACCGGGTGGCTCAAGGCGGGTGACCGGAAGATATGGACCTTTCGTGTCGCCGATAAATTCGGTGATTCCGGGCTGACCGGGATCGTCGGGCTTGAAGTTGACAAAAAGATAGCGCGCATAACCGATTTTGTGTTGAGCTGCAGGGTGATAGGGCGCAGGATCGAAGAGACGATGCTTTACACCGCTATCCGGTACGCGCAGTCGGCCGGAATAGAGGAAGTACGCGCGCGGTATGCGCCAACGCCGAAGAATAAACCCTGTCTCGATTTCTGGAAAAGGTCCGGCTTTCGCGCCGCCGGCGGCAATGATCGTTTTCTATGGCGCGTTCGGGATGAATTCAGAGCGCCGGATTTTGTAACGATACGTTAGGAGCTGATCACTATGGTAACCCTGGACTTTTTCGGAAGCGACGCTCGATTTGGCCATATCGGTATCGCGGTACAGTCCATTCAGGAAGTGAGCCCGGCCAGCAAGATCGTTGCGGAGCCGACACAGAAGGTATCGGTCGCCTTTGTGGAGATCAACGGGGTACCGGTTGAA
>JBDRSA010000126.1:0-2149 GCA_043825275.1 Candidatus Omnitrophota bacterium | reverse complement strand
CTCCGGTCAGGAATATCTTCTTGTTCTTTATCATCCGCGTTTCCCCTCCAGGATCTTCTTAAGTATCCCCGCGGCATGATCGATCTGGCTCTCTTTCAGCGAATAGTACATCGGAAGCGCCAGCGCCCTGCGGAATATATCTTTTGAGACCGGACAAACATCCTTTGTTCCGTAGACCGCAAGCGTATGTGTCGCGTACGTCCCGATACCCGCCTGAACGCCTTTCCTGCCGAGCGCTTGAATTACCCTGTCCCGGTCGATCCCCTTGTCGAGGAGCGCGACATAACTCTGATAGATAGGGGTGCCGCGTTCATCAGCAAACGGCTGTTCAATTCCGATTATCTTCCGCAAGGCGGCGTCCCAACGCCGCGCGAGCTTTTGCCTCTTCCTGATGATCCGGCCGAGTTTCCTGAGCTGCGCGACCCCTACGGCAGCGGTGATATCGCTCATTTTATAATTATACCCCGGCGTTTTGAACTCGCAAACGGAACACTTCGCTCCTTTTTCCCGCTCCCAGGACGACCTTGTCAGCCCGAAGTTTGACAGCTCCCGCGCGCTCCTTGCCAGACGCTCGTCATTGGTGACAACGACGCCTCCTTCACCGGTCGTTATTCCCTTTCGCGCGTGCAGAGAGAAACATCCGATATCGCCGATCGTTCCCGCGAACTTATTTTTATACCGCGCGCCGAGAGCGCACGCGGCGTCTTCGATCACCCGCAGGCCGTGTTTACGCGCGACCTTCATGATACGATCCATCCGCGCCGGCTGCCCGAACGTGTGCACCGGAATGATAGCTTTCGTTCTTCCGGAGATCTTCTTTTCAATGAGCGCCGGATCCATATTGTATGTCTTCGGGTCGACATCGATGAAGACCGCTTTCGCCCGGCAGTGCACTACCGCATGCGCCGTCGCCGGGAACGTGTAATCGGCGACCAGCACTTCGTCATTCTTTCCGACGCCGAGCGCCAGGAGCGCCGTGTGAAGCGCCGCGGTGCAGCTGCTCACCGCCACCGCATGCTTCACGCCGAGCAGGCCGGTGAGTTTCACCTCAAGCTCCCGCACTTTCGGTCCTTGCGTGACCCACCCTGACCGCAGGACCGCGCGAACCTCTCTCTCTTCATCGGTATCGAAATACGGCTTTGCTAACGGGAGAACGTCTCTCATGATCTATCGATGATCCTCAATCAATTTAACTACAATGTATTCATCGCCGCCCAATAACCGCCGAACCTCATAGTATATACGGCTGAAGAGCGCCTGGTTCCCTGCCCGAAAGAACGCTTTCGCTTTTACCGACCGCTCGTTCGTCAAATAGGCGGCATGATCGACCGCCAAGCCGGTACGAGGATCGTCGAAGCCCTGAAGATCCGCCTCTCCCCGGATAATGTCATTGACATCGGCGATGGCGCCGTCGGCGTCCGTATAGTAGGCATCCCGGCGCATATCAAAAATACGCCATCTCCCGTCGATCTGAACAAAGGCCAGTATGATCGGGCTTTCGCCTTCTTTTGAGGAGCACTTATCCCAGAACGCGTTCATCCCGGCATACGCGCACAGCGTCGTAAAAACATCGGAGCGCTGGTCGGCGGCTCCGTATCTGCGGATAATAATGTTGAGAATATGATCATCGATCGTATCCCATGTCCTCGGATAATCCTGGTGTATGTTCGCGCGCACCCACCTGAAGATCCTGAGCGCTTTCTCGCTGTCGGAGCGCGCTCCGCCGATGATCTCTTTCGTGATCCTTCTATACTGAAAATCCCTGCTCGCGAATTCCATCACCTTTACGCCGAACGGCATCCGTATTGAGCGCACGTTCCCATTGACGCCCTGCCTGATCTTTGTCGAAAAAAAGAAGACTCCGCCGCACAGCAGAAGACAGAGAAGAACGGCCCCTAACCGGCGACGGTTCGCCGCGGGTCTATCTGTTCGCTTCTCCGCGTTTCTCGCTTGACTCATCGTATGATCCTCCGATCGGGCGGCGCAGCGATATGATCGCCCCCGAGCCGCTTCGCTTTCACCTTCGGGATCATTTCGCGTACCCCTTCCGGTACTTTTTTGGACGATCCTTCCGGCATTATCTATTTTTCCTGTCTGAGGTTACGACAATTTTACTCAGTGTATCATAAAACATCGGCGCGGTCAAACC
>JBDRSA010000125.1:0-21673 GCA_043825275.1 Candidatus Omnitrophota bacterium | reverse complement strand
GTGCGGTATCGGTTGTGTGATATTGAAGAAGATTAATGGGTCTTTCGGAAAGACAACCAATTGTCATTGCGAGGAGTCACGCCACTGAAAGTGGCGGACGACGAAGCAATCTCAGTCAGAATTACTAAAAGACCCTCTCTTCGTCCTTCGGCGGGCTCAGGACTACGTTCGGGAGATTGCCTGCCGGCAGGCAGGCTTCGCTTCGCTCGCAATGACAAGAAAGGGCGATCACGACATTGACTATTAACATAACTATTAGGTATTCTCTTTACGAAGGATCATTGCGTAACCTTGAACTTTGAACCTTAAACCCTGAAGCGGAGGTACGACATGAAATGCGGTATTCATACCGGCAGGGAAACGCTCGCGGCGTGCGCTCTCTGCGGCAAGGGCGCGTGTGATGAATGCAGAGTCGTCATTAAAGGGAACAATTACTGTAAAACGTGTGTTGCCGAAGCTATCGCCAACAAAAGTACAGCTGTGAGAAGCCCCGGCCTTGCGGCGGTCCTGAGCTTTTTTATCGGCGGGATGGGGCAGATCTACAATGGGCAGATCTTAAAAGGAATACTGATCTTTTGTACGTCGTTATTAATAATCCCCTGGATCTACGGCATATTCGACGCGTACGCGGTCGCGAAGAAGATCAACGAAGGGAAGATCAAGGTTTCTGCCGGCGGATGTTCCGCGGCAGCGATATTTATCGTGATGATATTTATCGCTACCTCTATGGTAGGATGCCTGGCGGCGATAGCGATCCCGAGCTTTATCCAGGCCAGAGGGGTCGTGATCAAAAATGCATGCGACGCGAATATAAAACAGATCAACGCCGCTACTAAAACGTGGGCCGCTGATACCGGTGCCGGCGAAAACAGGGTGCCGAGGTGGTCAGACCTGGTGCCGGGCTACTTAACAATACGACCGAGATGTTCCGGCGGCGGGGAATATATGCTCGGAACCGCCGGATCCACGGCCCGGTGCACTATCGAGGAAGAGCATAAGACGCAGCGGCGGTACATTCGATCCGACGACGCGGGAGGGACGCGATGAATCTGCTCGAATTATGCAAATGCGACAATACGCAACTATGTATGCCCTGTAAGATCGTGACCATTATTTGCGCGGCAGCTGTCTTTGGTGTAATAGGATTCTTGATCGGCAGGAAAAAAGGCGATAAAAAATAGGTGAGAGGTTAGAGTGTGTTAGTGGGGACGTTCCACGAGGTGCCACCTCTTTGATCTCCAACTTATTTATTTGTAAATAGATATAATTTTAGTCTTTATTACTATCCTCAGCGTCTAGCCATAAGTCATACCATATTATTCCCGACAAATAATCCTTACGTCCCGCCAGTTTATCAACTTAGTTAGAGAATAAAATAGCCAGTAATAGACTCTTTACTATAGGATATTATGTGCTATACTTACTGGTTTTATATAATTAAGTATATTTATAAGGTATATAGGAAGATAATGCGGTGATAAGGGTAAGGATAATAAGAATGGGGTTGTTCGGCTCAAACAAAAGCGTAATGACACAAGTGAAGAGGATCATTTCGATCATCCTCATCCCTGCCGTTTTCTGCTCAAATACCGTCCTTGCCGATGTGCTCCCCGCGAAGAAGGCTGCTCTCACGCCATACTCCATGGCGAAGCTTATCAGCCAATACATTGAAGAGAACGAAAAAGAGATGCTGAATGCCGTTGCCGAGACCGGCTTACCGAGTAACGGTGAGATGGAAGATAGATTGCTCTTCGAGAGGCGCGGCGTAAAAGATTTCAGAAAACGGTTCGCTTCTCTCTTCGTCCGGCGATTTGTCGCGAAAATGGTCAAGGATGCGCGGGAAATCGGCGATTCGATGCGGGTGACTCAGGATGATGTCGAGCGGATGCTCATCGAGAAAGTCGAAGCATGGTCGATCGATGAGAATCTGTTAGAAGAGAGCCGGCTGCTTATTGCCGCTATCAAGCGTGAATTTGCTTACAGAAGAGGCAAAGGACTCGAGAAGCCGGATGAAGGGATCATCAAAGCCGCGGATCGCTTTGGCGGAAACCGTACCGAGACTTCGCCAACGACCGAACGGCAGCGAGTGGAAACAGCGGCGGTCGAGGAGTTACAGGCGCTGCCTTTGGCTGCAGGCGGGGAGAGCAGGTCCGAGGTCCGAGATCCGAGATCCGAGGAAGGCCAGCGAACCAGCAAGCCAGCTAGCCAGCCAACCAAACTTCGCGCCTCCCCGAGCGGATTTTCGAGCAGTGAGGCCTCGCGATCTCCGGTCACTATATTGGAAGCCGCTAAGCATACTATCGCTCAGGCAGCTGAAACGATGGAGCTTCACTGGTTGATACGAGGAAAGGTATTACAGGCGAAGCGTGTGACAAGAGTACGCTTCAGGGTTACTCTGGATGACGGGGAAGCGGTTACATTGTGGGGTTTCAGAGTACTGCAGAATGACGCGCGCGGCGCGGGGAAGGGCGGCTTACGATGGCTGGTCGGAGAAGGGGAAACCCCTGAGGAGGCGGAGGCGACGGCGGCAGGGCTCGCTACGCTGATGAGCGTGAAGAACGCGGTTATCGGGATCCCGTACGGTGGCGGCAAAGGGGATGTATTTGTCCCAAAACGTGACTACACCGACAATGATAAAGCACGCATTATCAGGGCGTTTTCCCGCGCGCTTACAAAGAAGGGCGCGGTCGGGCCGTTCATAGATGTGCCGGCGCCGGATAAGGGAACCGACGCGAGGATGATGGCCTGGTTTATGGATGAGTATTTAAGGGTGCTTACCGCGAAAAACAAAATATATGACGCGACTATCCAAAAAGCGTTGAAAAGAATAGCGCCTCATAGCGATCCGCAAAAAACCCCCTTCCTGGATGAGTACATGAGGCTGTTGTCTGAGGACAAAGACGGTATTCTTGAAGGCATCGAACTGGCCGCTATAACCGGAAAGCCGGTCGGCAAAGGCGGGTCCAAGGGGCGAACCAAGGCGACCGGATTCGGCGGATTTCTTGCCTTTAAGACGATCATGAAGTACTTCTCCGGGATCGCGGACTTTGACCATAATCCTGTCAGCGCCCGCCTCAATGAGAGCGCCCGCGCGGTATTAAGAAAAGAGATACGCGAGATGACCGTCGGCATCCAGGGTACGGGGAATGTCGGCGAATACGACGCGTGGGAATTTTACCGCTCCGGCGCGAGGGTAACCCTCCTCCAGGACGCGACCTGTACGCTGTATAATCCGAACGGTATCGATATTGAAGCGCTGGATAAGGTGCTTGCCCGCGGAGCCGACGGCAGATGGTCAAGCCTCGACAGTGTACCCCGGCAATTCTTGACAGATACCGGAACCAAAAAGACGGATCCGCGGTCATTCTGGACGATCTATACAGATATTAAGATCCCCGCGGCAACCGAGAACCAGATCACTCAGGAGAACGCGAACGAGATACTATGCGGGATCGTCCTTGAACTGGCGAACGCTCCAACGACACCGGCCGCCGATGATATTTTAAAAAGGAGAGGGATCCTTGTTGTCCCCGATGTTCTCGCGAATGTCGGCGGCGTCACCGTATCGTATTTCGAATGGCTGCAGAATATTGAAGGAAGGTATTGGGGCGACTTTTCCGTCGATAAGATGCTCGAAGAAAGAATAGCCGCGGAGAGCGGGACTATTCTCGCTATTGCCGCGGAATACAGGGTCGACCTGCGGAGGGCGGCATATATATTGAGCCTGGCGCGGATCGCGAACGCTGAGATCGCGAGAAGCCCTCTTCTGCGCGTCTTTTTCGCGATAGCGCGGTTCTTCGGGTGGGCGGGGCCCTATAAAGGGTATGGAAAGCTCGGGTTGAATCCCGGCACGATAGAGGAGCTCAATCTATTGGGTCGAAGGCGCGCCTATCAGGATCTGATCGACAGGAACGAACAGAAACACGCCAGAGAGATCGGGGAAATTGCGGGAGAGATCAATGCCCGTTTTGAAAATGGAAATGGCGGTTTTGTTCTGGTGAGCGGGCCGAAAACAAGCGGGAAAATGGCGTTCTCCGAACGGATCGAACATGAATTGTCGGAAGCGGGATGGAGCACGAGAAGATTCGATATGGACGCGTACCTTAGCGGGTACGAGGAACATCTTATAAGGCAGCGGTATTCCGGAGAAGAGATATACCGGATGAAAATAGAGAGAATGCGCGAAGCGGTACAGGATCTCGCGGCGACCAGGCGCGCGGGCAGCCGTGTTGTATTCATTCTCGAAGGCGATTATGTATTGGACGACGCGCTGCTCGACAAAGAGAGCGGGCTTTTAAAAGATGAGAATACGTACGGTATATTTGTCAATACCGCGCCGAGCCTGAAGCTCGCCGGCAATTGGCCGCTTACCTCGCTCGATCTACGGTTCATGAGGCATATTCTCACCTTTACCGCGATATTCAGACAGGATCCGCTCGATGTTATAAGAGAATGGCCGGCGGCGAGAGAACACGATCTTCGGTATGTTTATCCCGTGTGGAAGAACGCGGATGTCTCTTTTAACAGCTATCTTTCGTACGAGCTTCCCGTTCTCAAGCCCCATGTTAAGCCGCTCTTAAACGGCGCGCTCAAACGAGCCCGTCGCGAGAAGGACAAGGCGTCCATCAAAGCCATTAAGCATTTGCTGTTCATTCTGAAAGGCGTGCGGGCCGTGACCGCGGAAATAGATATTCCTCAGGGTTCTATAGTGAGGCAGTTTATAGAGCCGGCCGGTGGGGATGATAGTTCAGGGCTCAGGGTTCAAAGTTCAAGGAGAGCAAAAGGCAGCGAGCGGAGAACGCGGAGCGCGGAGCATGAAAAAGGAGAGACCGGCAAACCGGAACGTCAATCACCAAGCGGAAATTTGCCGGAAATTCCGCCGCTTATGACGATCGATGAATTCGCGGTGATACAGAACGCGCCTGATTTCGGATCATGGCACTCACAGGCAGAAGTTCTTGAGAAGCTCGAAAGCAGGTTGCGCTCGCTGGCCGGTCTGATGCAGACGCTGGGACTTACCGATGAAGTGATACAACAATTATCCGATCCGGAAATATCAAAGCAAATCTATAAGGCGATCCGCGAAATGCCCGATGGCGATCTGCTTACACGCGCCGCTACTCTCCTTGAGCATTACCGGCATGTTATCGAACATGAGTTGGCGCCCAATGAGTTGCAGGCGCCGGAGGACATTCGGGATTTCGCGCGCGATGTGTTCTGGTATCTGCAAGGCATCGAGAAATTCTTCGGTTTCATCGGTTATCATTATATGCTCCGCAAAGACGGCGCCGGTTTTACCGGCGTGGAAGCGCTCGAGAATGTATATGGGGAACGTGACGCGATCAAGAGACTCCATTCAATATATCGCCTTTCTCAGCAAGCTTTCTATCTCCTTGAGCACCTTTTTCCGCAAGCGCCGGGTATCGATATCGGCCCTGTTGATATCACCGAAGTATTCAACGCAAGGGCAAAGAGTACCCGTAAGCGTGTAGAGATGACAAATACGGCCCACCAGATCGCCCGCTCGCAAAATCCGCATATTCTACTTGAGGTTTTTGGATTACCGGAAAAGATACTGCCTGAAAATATCGACTTTACAGTCGAGAGCTCTTCGGATCCGGTAGTATTTCCTATGACGTCTCAAAAAGCGCTTGGTCTTCTTGTGGATGAGGGGGCCAAAAACGTTCTTGGTAATTTCTTTGGAATGGAACAGCCGCCGGCGGGCGAACGGCCGGTGATCCGACTCGTTCTGACAGAGCCCAGCGGTCAGGAAGTCGTCATGAGTTTCAAAAATAATCTGGTTCGCGAAGGTTTTGACCGGCCAAAGCTCATGGAGCTCCTCGCCCCGGGGGTCTCCACCAAGAAAGATTTTCAGTATGAGCGCGTTGCCGAAACGCGGGACCTTCAGTTAACCGCGGCACACGGCGGGTATGGGAATGGGCTCGCCAAGGCCGCCTATCTTGTATCAATGTTGGGAGGCTGTCTCGATATATACGTACGGGGTATTGACGGCGCTACATGGCACGCGACGCTGAACAATGAAGGAATACCTATCGTTAACTGTATAGAAGCCGGTGATGTCGATGATAAGGATACGACATTCTTTAGACTAGATATAACATTACCGCGTATTGAGAGTGAAGGATCACAGTCTTTACCCGGTACCGGTGTTGACGAAAATAAGCCTCAACGCCTCCGCGGATCGCCGAGCGGGGAAAGTTCCGGAGAAGATTCCTCAGGTAGCGGCGGAGAAAACGACATTTCAAAACAGACCGAATGGCCGCCGCTCGAATACCACTTAGCGCGCCTCAAGACAGGCGATACAGAAGCAAAAATTATCGCGATCAACGCGATACTGGGGGGATTGCGTAAACGCCCGCTTGTTTCTCTTAATGAAACGATACGAACGCTGGCGACTCAGTTCAGAAATACCGACGACGAGACGCTACAAGCTCATCTTCGTGAGGGGATCAGTATATTATTAATGTTCCGAAGGGATGATCCTGTGGCAGAAGAAGCGGCGGATATTCCGGAGGGATACCGAATCGGGGATCCGCCGAACCTCGACATAACAAGGAAGCTCGACCGATCCCAGATGCAGGAATTATTCGATCGGATCAGCGAGGGCGCTTTGCCGCATCAATTATTGGAAGAGCTTTTTGATGAGGGTAAACGAATTGTTTGTATCGGCGATAGCATAAGGGACGGTTCGGTGCCGGCTATCGGTGGTGATATTGTGCGGTTGAAAGAGAACGTTGCCATTACCCACGTCGCGCTACCATTTCCGGAATCTGAGAGAGATAACCTTGAAAGGTTTATCAGGGGTGAGATCCCGCCGGAAGAGTGGGCATACCATCCGACCGTTGGCTACCGGATCACGCTGAATGAACCCGAGGATAGTGACAATTCAAGGGCGCTGTATGATATGCTGCGGTCGCTGGAGGGCGAAGTAGAGTTCATTTTATACGGCGAAGAACCGGGCGGAGAAGAAGGCGAGCTCGCTTTGGACGCTCAAATTAGCATGTTCAGGAAAGCGATAGAAGAGACCCCTGATTTTCGCATGATCGTTATTGGACATGAGTTCGGCGTTTCAAAAGAGCATCTGATCACTTTCAATGTCTTTTTGTCGATAGCGCCTGAGTTGGCCGAACTTGTCGGAGACGAAAGGATCGCGTGCGTGATAAACACAAACAGCAAAGTGTGGGAGACGCAGACGTTCATGGAGCTGGAACGTGAGGCTCCACACAATTTGTTTGAATTCTTCGAGAGATATCCCATGGAGAGGAGCTACGCCATAAAGATCGAAGGAACCCCATTAGTCAAAGTAAGGTTCTCAGACGATGTCTATGATACATTCGGCACGGCATGGGACGCGCTCATTTTCAGGGGCGAAGGAAACGACGGGGATCCCGAGTCCTCTACGGACCCGAAGATACCCAAGCCGAAAGCGCTCTCGCCCGATCCGTATCCATCAACGCCAACAGGCAGACAGCCGGCCTCTTTCGTTTACAAAACACCCCAAGATGCCGGATTTGCCTCTATTACGCCCCGGGATGATTTGAATGTACGAAACAGTCGCGCATCGCCTGCAGGCACTGACGACGGACGACGGGATACGGGATACGAAATACGGATCGCCCGTACACCGGACACCCGCCAGTCGCCGAGCGGAAGTGACCTTCTTGTGCTGAACCAGGAGGAATTTCTTGAGAAATTCAGCTATCGCGGAATCATTAATCAGGAACAACCCGTTACGGGAATACGCCTCTCGAGATTCGAATATACGCAGCCGACCGAAGGAATGCTTGTACAGGGCCGGTCATATGTTCTTAAGGCGCCGACGCGGAATGTCGAGGAAGCGGTAAGCATTTTAATAGAACCGCAGATACAGTTTTATCGGGACGCGTTTTCAGAAGGAGACAACCCGTATCTCCAAAGACTTATCGCCGTTGTTGATCTTGAAAGATTCGAAGGAAACCGGGGGCGATCTCTTCTTTTTGAATTCGTGCCGGGCGTAAGCATCGAAGCGTACGCTAAACAGATAAGTAAACTGCCGGACGAGGAAAAAGAAAAGGCATGTCTCGATCTTGCCGTGTCGGTCCTGGAGGGGTACCCGGCTTTGTACGAGCGAAACGGATATGTCAACGGGGATCTTGACTGGGAAGGCATTATGGTTATTCCCGGAATTGACGAAACCACGATCGAACAGGTCAAATCTGTCGATAATGATTCAACATGCACTATTGCTGGCTCAACAGAAATTGACGAGCGGAAGAAGAAATATATGCTGAAGCCGCGCTACTGCAGCGAGAACAGGCTGTTGAGAAGAAACGCGTGGGGGATATCGACAAAAGAGCTCTGTCTGCCGCGTGATGACGCATACGCGATCAGCGTAACGCTGCTGCTCGCGATCGGCGCTTGTACCGATCCCGGCCTGCAGTACTCTCACGACGTGGACCCCTATAAAGATAGAGACAGGATTCTGAATGCTATTGTCGAAGCGCAGCCGCCGGATGGGCGCCTGCGGAAGCTGGCGGTAATGCTCAATGAATACAGGAACCGTTTTGAGGATGAATACGTACTCAATGAACTATTGGCCGATATAAAAGAGCTTGCCGCGATACCGGATTCAGGGGAAGCGAAGCGCGATCCCGGCCGAAAATCGCCGAGCGGGGAAAAAGTCCGTCGTCCGTCGTCCGTCGTCCGTCGTCAGAAAGAGCGCGCTTCGCCGAGCGGGAGCGATACGAGCGATCCCTTGCCGCTCTCGCTCGCGACCGGAGACGAGACGCGGCTCGAGCTGTTACAAGACGCTGACAGCGCCATATCCGCCGGAGACCTTGTCACTGCGAAAAACCTACTGATAAGGCTGACCGATAGTCATTGGGGGAGGTCCCGGAATGAGGCAGACCTCGTAAAACAAATAGATACATATTGCAGGCAGCGCGGGTGGGTCACGATCTCGGATACAGCAAAGCTCCAAAAACCCCTTCAGATAGCCATTAAGAATTGTGGGAACCTGGGACCGACGAAAGTAAAATTGGATAAAAGACTACCTTCGTCCGCCGCTCATGATCCGGAATGGGTCAAGCTGTTGAATGACGCCGAGGCGGCTTACTATAGCGGCGATTATAACCGGGCGAGGTCGCTGCTGACAAAAGTAGAAGGACATCACTGGTGGAGGGCCAGGCGGCACGATGAGATAAAGGCGATCGTAGACCGATATTGCCGGGAAAAAAGATGGATAACGCTTACTGAAATATCAAGGGTCGAAAAAAGACTAAAAGAGGCCGAGGAAAGACTAAAAGAAGCCGAAGACAGTTCCCGCCCCCGCGCCTCCCCGAGCGGGGAGGGGGATAGTCCGTCCTTCGACTCTTCGACAGGCTCAGAGCAAGACTCCGCTCAGGACAGGGAGTCCGGAGTCCGTCCTTCGACTTGGTTCGACTCCGCTCACCACAGGTCGCTCAGGACAGGTAGTCCGGAGACAAAAGAAAAGAATTTTCGTGAATCGCCTACAGGCGGGAAAAGTCGTCAGACGCCAGTTGCCAGTTTCCAGGAAGAGCAAAAGATAAATAGCGACCGACGACCGAGAGCGAAGCGAAGCGAAGCCTCCCCGGAGGGGACGAATGGCGACCGACGAAAATCCCCGAGCGGGGAAGAAGAGATTCCGCACCTTGCGGTGGCCAATGCCATGACCGACCGGTCGCGTGAGAGGATTCCTGAGGTCCTGGAAGGCGCGCGCGATGCGACATTGCGCATCAATAACGAGATCATAGATCTTCTCAGTGACCGCGACAGAGAAAAGATCATCAGGGTCATTACGTCTAATTACAGCTTCAGAGAAGACGAGCGCTCGGAATATGTGGACCTGGATGACCCTATCCGAGAGATCGGCGGACAGCGGTTATACTATCCGATCGAACAGCTGCAGGTCAAAGGCGTTCTCTTCGATGCGGATGAGGAGATAGCCGTCCATGACGGGGTGGGGAAGACTGCGTACGATCCGGCAGCTGACAAAGAAGGATTTTTTTACAAAAGAAGACGCGCGGGCAGCCCTCAAGGCGGCGGTACTCTGCGCGGGGCGGTCAACGAGTTTGTGAAGACACACGATGTCCGCAATGACCCGAGGATAAATTCGAAGGTCATCGCGAAGTATCCCGTCGGCTGGGGGGAGATCTTCGCCAAAAAGCCGTTCCGCAATAAATACGGGGAAGAAAAACGGCTCGGCTTTGTAATACTGGGAGGCACGGAACGATATTTTACCAGGGGCCAATTTGATAACATTAAGAACCTCAGGGCTCTTCGGACGCTTCACGATAATAAATACGCACTCCATTATACACATCAGAATAATGCATCGGCGTACTCAGACGGCGAGCGTGTCTTTATTCACGATCTTGACGACCTGATGAACTGGAGGGATGCTATGACAAAGGAGGAATTTCTCGTCTACCAGTTCTATGATATGTATTATGCCTTTTCAAAGGAGGTCGAGTATCAATACAACTCATTTGGTTTTGACGACGTTATGAGGCTCAATTCCTTCGGTATGATCTATGATTATCTGATCAAAGAAGATGACTTCTCTGAAGCGGATAATGCGGATAATATGGGGTCCATGTATTTCCATTTGCTGGACATGTTTCTGGACGAAGGAGCGGACATCCCGATATGCGAAATAGATCAGCCTATTATTGAAACGCTCAAAAGATGCATGGAGCGCGCAGGCGTGGCCGATTGGGGGCTGGGAAGCTTCAGGGATACCGGCCTGCGGCCGCTTCCGTCGTTTACCGAATTGCCCGCTGAAAAACCGCGCCGCCGTTCGCCGAGCTCTGATGATACACTTCCGCGTGAACGTGGTCCAGATAAAGGGTATATTTCCGAAGAGATGATACGATCCTTGCATGCCGAAGAAACAGGAATCCTAGCTAGCGATATAGAATTTGCGCGGCTTCCCTTTGAACGTACCTCACCGCGCATCACAACCAAGGATATGATATCGAGAAGGCTTTACAGCAAAGGTATCACTGCCAGGACGATGCTCGACTATGTATCGTGGATAAATGCCGATGCCAGATATCGCGGATCCGCGGGTGTTTTTCCCATGCTGAGTCATCTTATCGAAGATTATTCAAGCCAGGGGGTCGATTGGGAGGATCCTGTCGAATTTGCCGCTATCGCAAATTACACGTATGGCTTATTGCATATGATCCTTCAGGAAGGGCATGGTAGAACGGGATGGAAGATCATGAATGCCATACGTGAGAGAGAAGGATTGCGACCGATACCGATCGAGATCAGAATCAAAACGTACGCGGAATATTCGAAAATATTCGGTAGCGGCCTCGAGACAAAATCGCTGCCTCTCTTTGTCCAATATATCAAGACTATCGATAGAGATGAATCCCGCCGCTCACCCAGCAGTGCGGAAGATATCACGGACTCCACAGCCCACAGTTCGCAAGGCGCAAAGCGCGGAACGCAAAGAGCAGAAACAGGTCAGAGGCCCGAGGTCAGAGGCCCGAGGTCAGAAATCGGCCAACCAAAACGCAAATCGCCTACAGGCGGGGTTCAGGGTTCAGAGATGGCAAAGCGCATAGGGCCAAGCGCGGAGCGTGAAAAAGAAAAAACCAGCCTACCAGCTAACCAGCTGGAGCGCCGTACACCGTTAACCGTACACCGTAAACCGGAACGTCAATCTCCTAGTGCAGATAAAATGAATGATAGGTTCGTCATCCGCGATCCGGTCAAGGACCTTCATAGGATTCTCAGCGACTACGATCAGCATAGCCGCCCCAGAACATTGACCGACCACGGAAGGTTTGTACTGAAAAAACTGACCGAAAGAAGAGATCTCTCTCCTGAGAATCTCGGATTTGACGTGAACGAAATAAAAGAGGGGATGACTTATGTTGAGGTGATCGAAAAACTTATTTTCGAAGGCATTAAGAACGGAAAAGACATTTTTCTGACCCCCGAAGAGTATGCCGCGCACCCCGGAGCACAGGACTTGTTAGAGAACGACGCCACAGTCAGAATCACTAAATTCTATCCTGTAGCCGGATGTCCGGGGGCCTGCATCTTCTGTGATCAGTATAAAGTTGGACACGGGAAGAGATTTATCTCCGCCCCGTATCCGATATACGCGAAAGCTTTAATCGATGATCATCTTAACGGAAAGGACCCCTCGCATACCATACGGCCGTACTTCTATCGAGGCGGCATCAAAGGGAGAGAAGAACTCTTCGCGTACCGGGACGGAGTCTGCGGCGCGAACATCGCGCATATTGTCCGCCTTCTTCACCGGTATCGGCCGCAATCCTCAAAAGAAATAAACCGTTTTTCATTGGCGAGCGGATTGGCCTATCCAAAAGACTTATGGGAGTCCTATATCCGCGAGGCCGTACGGATGCTGGGGGAGACCAAGATCAATCGGGCATTGTGCGATATTTATCTTACCATCAGTCTCTTTAAAGAGGAGATCGAAGCGGCGCTTCTTGCGGAACGCAGAGATCTCCTTCGGGAGGCGCTCAGATACTCACGAGAGATCTTTTCGGAAGTCTTTTATGCTTTGAAAGTCGGGAAGGGGAAGAATGATGTCGCGGTCAGGGAATTACCCTACCGTTTAAAGAACCGGGCCGATTTTCCTCAAACCCTGCGGGTAATCCAACGGATCCAGAAGAAGTTTATCGATGAAGTGCTCGGTCAGATCCAGAGGAGATTTATCCGTGAGAATATAGGGGATGGTGAAGCGATCCTTCTTGTCCCCGGCGACATTCTATGGAATACTTATTTTCCGATTGAAACATGGCGCCGTTTAGGGAATGCCGAGCGCGAACGGCCGGCATTGCGGCCGTTTCTCGAGGCACTTTCCGTCGATGTCGCGTCCGACGCGTTCGATTTATTCGGTGAGACGGGAGAGAGGTCAGAAACCGGCAAACCGGAACGCGAATCGCCGAGCGGAGAGGAATTAACTGGATCTTTACTGGAAGGCATGTTCAATCCCGATAGATTGCTGGACGCCGAAAAGGTTCCGGAAATATTGCGTCAGCTCGGGGAGATAGAAGGAGAGGAGCTATTTATATCGGAGAATCCGAATGAGGGGCCGTTCCATACTACGATCATGGATACGAAGGGCCATAGGCATTTTGTGGTAGATGGCGCCGGGAATATTATCGAAAGATATATTCATGCGGAAGGTCATTTTAAGGAGGTAACATTAAGAAATATCGATCCTGAGAGCCCTTATCAGAAGATAACATTAAGAGTAGATGACCCCACAACTCCCCGGACGTACTCTATTTATATTGGAGGCATAAACATAGGAACGATTAATTATATAAAACTGCCGACCGAGATCAAGAAGGGGCTTTGGGATATAAATAACATAGCTATAAAAATAGAACATGCCGAATATCGCGGGAAAAGGATCGGCGAAAGCGTGATCAATATATTTGCTAAATGGACGAAAGAAGCGGAAAAAGATCTTGCCGCCCTGAGCGTAAAAAGCCCGAAGGCCGCGCATATCCTGATGAATGTTTTGTCCAGCCCTATTACGGATGAGGGAGCGCCGGTAACCGACGCGTTTATACAAAAGCGGCCCAAAGACAGTTCAGGCGAGAACTTTGCCGAAGCTATCGGGGTCATAGGAGGGAAACCTGATCCCCTATATGTTGTCGGTGATAGAGCAGGCAACTTCCGCGCTTATCACGAGTCTGATTTTGAACAAGGTCCGGATCGAGTTGATGGCCACCGCGGATCGCCGAGCGGGGAGGATAGTTCAAAGTTACCGGCAGGCGACCGTACACTGTACACCGATAACCGAACACCGATCTCTTTCCGCCGATCCCCCAGCGCCGGAGATACTATAGGAGCCTCTGACGAGTGGACAGCGGCAGCGCGGCAGGCCCGTATTTATTCATCTGAACAGTTGTGGCGGGTCTGTGAGGCGAAGCTGCCGCGGGAGACCGAGGCCTACCGGGAGACATTGTCCGTTGAAGAAGCGTCACCCGTTCTTTTAACAGTAAACGCGCGGCTCTTTGGATCATTTGACGAAATAGCGGAGGAATTACGTTCGCTGCGGGGGCTGGGGATCAGGCGTATCTATCTTCTGGGCGCTTTCCGGGAGAGCGCTATAAGCCGCAAAATAACGCACGGGGAGAAAGATGATGATCTTCACCATTTTCATTATGATCGGGATGAGTCGGGACGCGTCATATCTGTAGTGCGCGATTATTACGGGGGGAACAGAGATTTTTCTCCGTCGGCTTTTTCGATCCCGGACCACACCGAACCGAACCCGAATCTGGGTGGATGGCCGGCCTTCAAACGGCTGATAAGCGCTGCCCGTGAGCTCGATATGGGTATTACACTCGATCTCCTCGCCCACAGCACAGCGATCGATAGTGTGTGGCTTAGGGATGAATCGCTTCAGACAGGCAGTAAATATTGGTATGCGTATAAAGATATTTCATATGAGGAACAAGCTCATCTCAAGAGCATGAAAAGAGCCATGGCTTTGCCTGACAAAGATAGCTTAGGGAATTGGGAGGCGGATCATGTAGCGCTGGTGGATGCCTTGAGCGGCATCATTTCACGTAACCCGGGATATTTTCTCCACTATTCCACTAAACTCGGCAGATGGGTCCTGATCGCTCATGGTACGGAGGCAAATATGAAGAGGCGCGGTGAATGGTGGTCTGATATGGCGCTTCTGGATGTCAGCAACCCTCATGTCAGGCGCGCGCTTACAGACGTGACAGGAACCCTCCTTAAAGAGGGGGTTGACGGTTTCCGCGCCGATTGCGCCATGGCGTCAGTAGCGGACGGAACTGACGGATTTTTCCATACATGGTGGGATGATGTTAATCTGTCAGGAAAGCGTGATCCCGGCGCACTCTGGCCGCGGGAGCTCTGGGAAGGTCTTATTCAGTCGGCTCGGGCAATACACCCCGGCGCGCTCTTTGTCGCCGAGGCATACTGGCTCTTTGATGTCCTTGAGCGGTGCGGTTTTGATTTTATATCACAGACGTATCTCTTCCAGCTTTTAAACAGCAACAAGATCCCCGAGCTGCGAAGCTATCTTATGGCCGAGCATATCAGCGGCCAGATGCGGAGGGCCTACAGCGTCGTCTCTCATGATGATGAGCCCGGATACATGACAAGATATGGACAGTTTCCTCGTTCGGTGGCCCGCAATCTCAAGACCCACTTTCTTACCGCGGCGACCGTCCCCGGCATGCCGATCGTGCTTATCGAACAGCTGCAGGGACACTTCGCGCGTGCCACGGCGAAGTGGTATCGACTCGATTCTGTCGGGCGACCCTGGGAGCGAGTCCGGGGCATCTTCAGAGAGATCCTCTCTATCGCGCGCGGTTCTGTTCTTCATGACGGACAATTGTTTGTCTTCCCCGGCGACTCTTCCGCGATTCTTGCCTATGCCCGCTATTATGAAAGTGAAGACAGAAAGGCCGCTATTATTGTCAGTAATCATGCCGAGTACGAGGAATCGTGCACAATTCCGCTGCGGTACGCGGGGAACCAACTCGGGCTATCCGCCGATAATTCAACGTATTATGTATTGACTGATCAGTTGACCGGAGAAGCGTATCTTCGAACCGGGCCGGAGCTGATCAGGAACGGTCTTTATGTCGAACTTCCTCCCAAGACGGCACATCTTTTTAATCTGCGGCCGATACAGCTCCGTGAGGGAGCAGACAGAAGTCTGGCTGAAATGCGTGAACGCTCAGCGGGGAAAGCGCTCTCTTTTGAGGATCTTGTTGTCTTGATGCGCGAATTCGGTTTTACGCTCGATTTCCCGTGCCATGGCCGGGCAGGAAAAGCTGCCGCGTTTACCGTGCTTTCGGGTACTCTTGCGCCTGCTGAGATACAGAGCGCTTTGCGGGAAGAAGGTATCTGCGCGGGGAGCGTGAGTCTTCACCCTGATGATCTTCCGGATGAGAGACTCGCGAATCTGCGGCAGGCTTATCCCGGCAATGAAAAGATCGGGACGCTCTGCGGGGCACTGAGCGCTCTATCCCAACATTTCGGAGCGCGCATGGAGAATACAACCGTCCATTTTACGGCCGTCGACGGAGAGACTGTTGTCCGGGAGAGCGGCGATGATATTTACATAGAACTCGGCATGAGTCCCCTTTGGGACATCACTACTATTGAAGCGATAGGGGATATTGTCCGGAATGCGGCTATTATTGATGCCGCTTATGGAGCCCAAAGAGAAGCAAGGCCCGCCGGGCGAAGAGATCACCCTGGTTCCGAAACTCCGGAACTCATAGAGTCATTGCTTACCGTCTTTGAACCGCGAGTCCTTGACTTTATCTCCAACGATCAAGGGTCAGATCGTCATGTTCCTTCCATAGCGGTTTCCATCTCGTGTCTCTATATGAGCGGAGACCGGGAAAGAACCCTGGCGGTAGTGAACCGGCTTCTGTGGGAGCGGCAATATCAAGATCGAGGCGCCGCGGTCAGTCGGCTGGTCATGTTCGGTGATGCCGATATTGAACGGGCGCTTATCGATTATATTCGCAATCCCCGGGATTCATTCATGTACCGGCATATCCTTGATCGCCTCGCCGCGTATGGAACAGAACCGGGAAGATCGCTTGCCAGAGGGCTGATCCTGGAAAGGCTCCGCGGGAACGTCCGTTTTACGCGTGAGCATGGAGAGCTCTTTCAGGGCGAAGCGGATCTCGCGAAGCTCGCGGTCAGCGGATCGAAGCATTTCGCGGACACCGAGACCGTAGATCTTCTTCTGGATCAGGCGGCCGGTTTCAGCAAAGAGACGATCGAAGCGCTGAAGGAGATCGCGCAGAGATCGGAAGAATGCTTTTCATATCTCTGCCGGGAGTTACCCGGGCGGGATTTCTTCCAGCAGGCCGTGATGATCTATGCCCTGCGGGATGCGGTCGTCGATCATTACACCATATGGGATCGTGAGCGAAAAGAAGAGTTTGCCGACGCGCTTGCGGCAACATCCTCATCCGCTGAGAGCTATCTTATACAGTTCTATATCCGCTTCGCGTATGAAAAGATCGGGCATACTGATGCCGAAATTGAGACCTGTACCCGGATATTACAGGGAGACACGCAAGGGCCGTGGGTCGCAAGCGGACTTTTTGCTGATACCGTTCCGGGAGGCAGGATCACGAGTCAGGAGACCGCCGACGCGCTATCGCCGCTTCATAGGCGCTTCTTTGATAGCGCGGCGATCAACGCGATATGCTTGGTATCCGGTATCTGGAGGATGGCGGCGGTACGAGATACTGACGCGGGTATGCCGCATGAAGCGTTTGTCGCGTTTTTAGAAAACATTACAGGTTGTGTCAGGGGAGCAGCCGATAATCAAACGCGCGAGAAGTTCGATGTGACGCTTTTTGACACGTGGCTCAGTCGCTATGCCCATCTGAAGAGAATATTCCCGGAAAAGAGCGAAGAGACCTATGAGATTGAGCGCGTTATTATGCGCAAAGCCGCGGATCAATCTTCCAGATGTTTCTGGGTCGAAACTGCCAGCGCGCTTGGCGATAACTACGAAGATACCGCGGATAATACGCCTTCAAAAGAAAAAAGGACCGAATTTTTACTCAGCATTATGCCTGACAGTTTTTCAGAACGATTTGGGCGCTTTGATCAGCTTGCCTTGTTGGCCGGTCTTCGGGCGCTCTCTTCATTATACCGGCTGGGGAGGATCGATAGTGAAGCCGTATCTCAAATAGCTCAACCGGAAGAGACTGTTGAATATCTCGTCGGGCAAGTCGCTCCGTCTATGTCCGTCGTGTATTCTAATGATCGTGGAAATATTCCGGTAGTTACCATGATGCTTCAAGAGCTTGATACATTATCTGAGCTTGGTTTTCAGATGACGAGACCGTGTGTCAGAGAGTTGGTGAACATGAAGAGGTCTTTTTACGGATATTACTATAGAAATGAGATCGATGCTTTCCTCAGCCGTGAAGACGAACGTGATCAGCGCCGGGAAGGTGACCGCGAGTCGCCGAGCGGGGAGTATAGTCCACAGTCCAGAGCGAAGCCTCCCCGGATGGGGCAGTCGATAGTCCACGAAGGGAAAAGCGCATAGCGCAGAGCGCGGGACAAGTCGCAAGTCGCAAGTCGCAAGTCGCAAGTTACATGAATAAAACCCGTGAGTCGCCCGGCGCGGGCGGCGAAAGCGAAATAGCAGCTATCCGCGAAGAACTGCTTCAAAAATTGCCGCTCGAAAGAAGGGTATTTGGCGCTGCAGAGCGTTTTACGCACATTGTAGATGAGTTTGCCGAGCTCGCGTATGGGGGCGATAACGAAGTCTCCCGTTTCCTGCGGGAAACTATCGAAGAACGGCAGCGTCCCGACTTTGAATTTACCCGTATCAGGACAAGGAGAGAGCTGAACAGCTACCTTGGGGTGGAAGACTTTTCCCGGATCGACCGAACTCTATATAAACCGCTCATTCTACAAACGTATTTTAATATTGTAGATACGCGGCGCGCGAACGAATCATTATCGATCTATGCGGCAAAAGCCGAACACCGCGGAAAAACATGTACGTGGCTTATGGTGCCGCCCGACCCAGGGGCACATGAGACCGGAGAATATTTTGAAGCATTCCTTGTCGACAACAGACCGATCGGTCATGGTTGGTTGGATCCCGGAAGGAACGAGGCTATCCTTCGAATGGGGCTCAACAATAATGCGTATAAAGGACAAGGTTTCATGCATACCTTCTCGAGGATCCGCCAGAATTTTATCGCGCGTGTTCCGGGCCCTGAGCTTCTGGCGCTGCCGATGTATCAACTCAGGCATGCCTGGAATGATCTCTTCTTTTACGTGCGGCAAGGGTATCTGCCCGCTGACCAGGAGATGAGGCAGATGATTATCGACCGGTATCTGATCCCCCGGCTTCAGGATGATACATTCAAGTTAACTGACGCCGAAGCGACCGATACATTTGGCATGCCGCTGACCGATTTCCTGGACCTGAGCGGGCAGTTCTATTGCCTCGGGAAGGGCCCAGATGCGTTGCCACACGAGGAGAGGAGATCACCGAGCGGGGATATTAGTCCACAGCTGACAGTCGACGGTCCACAGAAAAAAGCGCACCAGTCGCCAGAGCACCAGAGCACCAGTCGCCAGGACGCAGAGCACATAGCGCAAAGCGCAAAGCGTAAATCGCCTACAGGCATGAAAAGCGAGATACTAGATATCCCGCAGTGGCGGGATCCCGCAAACCTTTTGCAAACGGGCGGGACTAGATACGAGATACAAAAACGCCGTACACCGTTAACCGTTAACCGTGAACCGAAAGAAGTCCGTGGTCCTTCTACCGACGACCCGCAGGCCATCTTCGACGAGCTGACAGGCATTATGCGGCAGCGGGATACGTATCGGGCGCTGCAGCCGGATATCGAGGAAAAATTCGAGGAAGTTGTTGTTATCATGAATAGAAATGTCATGGAGAACTCCGCAACCGGCAAGGCGTTCTGGCTGCAGAGCGCTCTCAACGCGGTCTATCCGCGGATGAAACAGCGCCTCAGGAATATGGTCAGTGACGAGATCATCGAAGTGACGCCGGGCGATGATATTGCGCAAAAGATCAGGGAGGCGCTCGTTTCCGGCGGAAAAACGCGAAAAGTCGTCGTTATCGATAACGGTGAACTTACCGAAAAGATCAAGGCGGCCAATATCCCGAACGCCGGGAGAGATTACTGCGTCATTAACGCTGACATTAAAGCGTTTGACAAAACAACGATCCAGCCGATGATCCTTGAGGCGTTCGTTCTGTTGGGTGTCGGCGCAATGTACGGAGAGCTTGATCTTGTCAACCTTGCCCACCGGATCGTGACCGGAGAAAAAGCCCCGCGCGAACTGCGCGAAGCGATCGCGATGAGACCGGATAATGTCGACTGGTGGATCATCAGCATCCTGCCGCGGCCGGTCAGGTTCCCTGTTGATTCTATCGAGAACGCCAATCTGCTTGAGAAGATCTTCGCGGTATCTGCATAGTGCATAGAGCATAGAGCGTAGATAATCGTCGATCGCCGGTTGTATGCAGTATATCGTGAAAGACGCCTCTTCTTGTCTTTGCGAGGAATCCCGCGAAGCGGGATGACGAAGCAATCTCTGTCAGAATTACAAAACAATATCGAAGACATTTTTCCCGCTTTCGCGGGCATGACAAACACGGGGCGGATGCGTATTCCCGGGACATCCTCCGCGGCCTGTCCCAAATCTGTCACAAGAAATTATCGATATACATCACGTCGATGCATCACCTTAATAATCTGGATAATGAGCTTTTTTCGAATGATACTGTAAATAATTCTATAATCGCCAACTCTGTAAGAAAACAATCCTTTTAAAACTGCCTTGAGCGCTTTTCCTAGATAAGGATTTAACGCTAATTCATCTAATGAATTGGCAATGCGAATTTTTGCTTTTGAGGATAACCCCTCTATTTGTTTTTTTGCCTGAGGCGCGAAGATTATTGTATATCGACTCATTTCTTTTTACCGCGCTTCTTCTGGGGCCTTCCGAATACTTCCTTAAAGGTAAAATGCTTCCCTTGCGTTAATTCTTGTTTTGCTTCTTTTATATCGGCCAGCGTCTTTCTATTGCTTATAATCTCAAGCGTCTCAATCCACCCCTCATAATCATCAACACACATAAGAACTGCCTCCGGCTTGCCTCTTTTCGATATAACATATCGGTCTAAATGTAGCTTTACATCTTCTAAAATGCTTGATAGATTAGCTCGCAGCTTTCTTACGGAAATAGATTTAACCATTGTCATCACCTCCAATCTAAGTGTACCATATTGTGTACCAATGTCAAATATTCCGGGGACATCCTCCGCGGCCGGTCTGTTAGAGAAGATCTTTGCGGTATCGGCGTAGAATAGTCGCCAGTCGCCAGAAAAAGAAAATGCCCGATATACTGTCATTGCGAGGAATCCCGCGAAGCGGGATGACGAAGCAATCTATCAGAATTACAAAAACAATATCGAAGACAATTTCCCCGCGTTTGCGGGAAAATCGAGATTGCTTCGTCGCTATCGCTTCTCGCAATGGTACTCCCCCGCTTATATCCAATAGTACGCTGCTCTTTAAGAGCACCGATAGATGACTGAACTCGAGATGTTGCATTACGATAGTTCCCATACTCATACGTCGTACTGATGTGCGTAGTTCTTTGGTTGTTATTGTAGCCGCCTTATCCTCTTAACCGGAGGCCTCCAGTCGGCAAAACAGGTATCGTTTTGCACGATAGGAGAGTGTTTCTTTGTTGACAGGTTTTTCTATAGATGACGAATGAAATTGAGCGGGCTCGCGAACGAGGACGCAATGTCCGAGGGAATGCCGAACTCTCCGGGCGAGACCAAAGACAAGTGGGGATTCCTTAACAAGATAGATTTATCTGGATTTTAACAAGATAAGTTTTGTGAGGATTATTTAACCACGGGTGAGGCTTTTTCTAGTTGCATTATTTCAGAGACGGTGTCAGAAACAATCGGGACACTGTCTTCGCTCTAAGCACGACACTGTCTTAGGGTACACTGTCCCGAAGCATTCAGAGACAGTGTCCGGATTGGGATCGACACCGTCTCTGAAAATCTCTGGAAATCTTCTAAGCGAGATAGTTGACACTTTAGGTCTGACCTGTTTTG
>JBDRSA010000124.1:0-12825 GCA_043825275.1 Candidatus Omnitrophota bacterium | reverse complement strand
GAAAACTCTCGCGCGATTTTCCCAGCGTATAATACGCTTTTTTGATCTTTAAAACCAATTCGTTCTTAACGCGGGCGTAATCGTTCCTGACAACCTCGAGGTTCACTTCGGCCTGGCGCATGGTAAAATACAACTCTCCGCCGCGGTAAATCGGCTGCTCGATATCGAATAAATATCGCCTCCCGTCGTAGCTCTCTCCGGTCACCCGCCCCTCATAATCCTCGTACCGCGCGCTTATTTTTCCGAGCAGACCTCTTCGGGCCTCCCATACACGCATCTTTGCAAGTTTTAATGATTTATTGGCAACAGCGAGAGCGATGTTGTTCTTAACTGCTATGTCAACACATTCTTTGAGGCTCAGAACTTGGGCCTTTTCCGGCACGTGATCCGTAAACCGAATCTGGACTTCACCCCGGTCTTCTTCTCTTTTCTTCATTATTCGTCTGGTAACTTTCTCGATCAAACGCTTCGCCGATATGCTGTCGGGACGCAGCGCGAGAGCGCGGTTCCATTCTTCAAGAGCCGTATCATACTCCTTCCTTATAAAAAGGCGCTTCCCCTGTCTCATGTGCTCTGAAAATTGGTCCTGGAAGTATTTTTTTTCGACTCCGGTCACTTCGACCGGCTCATCCTTGTCGACCTTGTCACCGATGATCGCTGCCTGGGCGGCCTGGATAAGATGTCGCGCCTGCTTGTTGTCGGGATCGATCTCAAGCACCCGTTCCCATTTTTCAATAGCCGCCGAATAGTCGCCCCGGGCATAATCCTCTTTGCCGTATATAAAGCAGGCGTCGATCTCCCGCTGTGATCCCTGGTTTCCCGCGAGTTTCTTCCTGAATTCGATCCCCTCGACAAGATGGCGGGCTTCCCTATTCTCCGGATCAAGTTCAAGCGCTTTTTTCCATTTTTCGACCGCCAAGCCGCGATCCCCGCGCTCGTAATCCTCTTTTCCGTACTTAAGATAAGCCGCTGCTTCTCGTTGTGACCCCAGCTTTTCCGAACGGCTCACCTGGCCCTCGGCAAGACGGATCAGGCCGCGGGCCTGCTTGTTCTTCGGATCGAGCCCGAGAGCCCGCTTCCATTTCTCGACCGCCGCCGCGTAGTCCCCCCGCCAATAATCCTCTTTCCCGTACTCTATGCAGACGTCGATCTCTTTCCGGGATTTCTTCCGCTCCAGGCGCGCCGTCTCGTCCTTGATCCTGCCGAGAAGAACATCCCCGGCCCGCTGCAGTCGGCTCCTGATCTTCTCGTTCTTCGGATCGATAGCGAGCGCGCGATTCCATTCGTCGATCGCCGATTCGTATTCTTCGTCGTTGAAGTGGCGCTCCGCCCTGAGGAAGATCTCCCCGGCCGTCTCTTCTTTCGGCGCGACAGGAAGAACGTTCTCTTCCTCTCCCCGGTCCCGGGCCTTGGCAAAGACCGCGACGTTCTCATCCTCGACTTTTCTCTCTTCCTTCGTTCGCGGCTTTGGTCTTACATCTTCCGCTGAAAGCCCCGGTTTCCGATTCGCCCGCGTAATATACTTCGCTATCCGCCGGTTCCCCGGATCGAGCGTAAGCGCGTAATTCCACAGCTTGATAGCTGATCGATAGTCCTTGTTCCCGCTGGCGATCCTCGCTTCCTTCAGAAGGATATCGATCTTTTCCGGGGAGGTCTGGCGCTCCTTTTCCGTAGTTTTCGTCACCACTTCTTCTTTCATCCGGGAATGTTTTATTCTCGCGTTATGTATATACTCTTCCAGTTCTTTGCTCTCAGGATCGAGAGCGAGCGCCCTCTTGTATTCTTCGATCGCCCTCCCGTAATCCCGCTTTTTCTGGTGAGCCTTCGCTTCTCTGACGTATCCGTCGATCTCAGCCTGCGCGACAGCGCGGGGGGTCTCTTCCGCCGATCTCTCCTCATCCCGGGTCAATTGAGCGTACTCTTTTTCCGCCCCCGCGATAAGCCGTTTAACCTGCTTATTGTCCGGGTCAAGAAAGAGAATGTTCTGGTATTCGTTGATCGCGGCCTTGTAGTCGCGCCGCTCGGAATGCTCTCTGGCCCTTTCAAAATAGCTGTTGATCTTATTCTTGAGCGCCTGGCGTACGCGCTCTTTCGCCTCTTCGTCCTTTTCGCTGATATAGAGATCGAACCGTTTTTCGGCGTCAGCGATGTATCGCTTTATCTGCTTACTCTTCGGATCGTAGGAAAGAGCGGTTTTAAACTCTTCGATGGCGGCTTTAAAATCCCGCTGTTCGGCAAACTCATGCGCCGATTTAATATGTTCTTCGATCCTGCCCTGGAGCGCCTGGCGGAGGCGGTCCTCGGCTTCCTTTTCTTTTTGATCGATGTAGCGGACAAGGTCATTCCCGGCGTCATCTATGTATTTTTTGATCTCCGTATCGCCCGGTTTGAGCGAAAGAGCTTTTTTATATTCCTCAATGGCGGATTTATGATCGTGCAGCTCCGCGAGCGCTTTCGCCAATTCTATATGCCGGTCGATCTTTTCCTGGAGCGCCCGGCGCGCGCGGGCCTCGGCGTCTTCTTCCTGCCGCTGGATATGCTTCGCGAGCATCTTCTCCGTCGCTTCGATACGACGCTTGATCTTCCTGCTGTCGGGTTCGAGCGCGAGGGCTTTCTTGTATTCCTCGATAGCGCCCCTGAAGTCTTGTTGATCGATAAAGGTTTTCGCGACTTTTAAATGCTTGCTTACCGTATCCCGGATCGCCTGACGGACCTGTTCTTTCTCTTCATCTTCCTGGCGGTGAACATGCTGGAAGAGCTGCTTCTCCGTATTCTCGATATATTCTTGTATCCGCCTGTTGCCGGGGTCATACGAGAGCGCCTTCTTATATTCCTCGATAGCGGCCTTGAAATCCTGCCGGTCACTATTCGATCGGGCCAGCTCAAGATGCCCTTCGATCCTTTCGGCGAGCGTCTGGCGGGCGTCATCCTTCTTCTCCTCCGTCTTTTGATAGACGGAGCGGGCTAGATTCTCTTCGGTTTCGGCGATATATCTATTCAATTGCCTGTTCTTGGGGTCGAGCGAAAGAGCTTTTTTGTATTCTTCGAGAGCGGACTCATAGTCATCTTGTTCGATAAGGACTTTTGCCAGCCCTACATACCGGTCGATCTTGTTCTGGAGCGCGAGTTGAACGTCACGCGCATACCGGTCTTCTTCTTTCTGCATAAAGCGGATGATCTTCTGTTCCGTACTTTTAATATATTTCTGGATATTCCTGTTCGAGGGGTCGACCGCGAGCGCGAGCTTCCATTCGTCGATGGCCGACAGATAGTCTTGTGATTCGTAGAACGCTTTCGCCCGCCTCAAATGAGCCTCCGAGCGGTCCTTGGCGCGCTGTGATTCCATTCCCCGCACTTCTTTTTTCACTTCCATGAGCTGGCGCGCTAACCTATTTTCCGCGTTCCGGATGTAGCGCCGGATCCGCTCGTTTCCGGGATCGATCGAAAGAGCGATCTTCCATTCCTGGATCGCTGATCGGTAATCCTCGCTGTTGTAATACGCCTTTCCCATCGCGATACCGCGTTCTAATTCGTCTCTTCGCTTCGCCTCTTCGAGCTCTAAGAACTTGTTTCGCGCCTCATCCATCCGGTCGCTGTCGCCAGAGAGCTCCCCGGCCGCGTCACGCTCCGGGGGCTGTTCGGGCTCCCCGCCAAAACCGGCCTCCGTCATTCGCACAGCGCCGATCTTTTTCCTTTGATCGGCCAGTTTCTTTTCGGCGTCTTGTATGCGGGCCTCTATTTCGCCGTTCCCCGGATCGAGCGACAAAGCGATGTGCCACTCATAGATTGCCAGGTTGTATTCTTCGTTATCAAAATGGAATTGCGCCTGCTCGGTGTGCTGTTTGATCTTCCGCCGGAGGAGATCCCTTTCGTCGGCCCCACCGGCGAATGACGGACCCGCCGCGTATAAAGACGGGACGACAAAGCGGCATGGCTGTGATGTGAACATCACCGCAATTATCAGGGCCCAAATATATAGTCTATCTATCGGTCGCTTCATGCTCCAAAGGCGCGATAAAGTTTAAGCGTTGACTACGTAATCTCGGGAGGTGTCATATTGATCTGTCCGTTCGAACCGGATTTTGGGGGCGGTTGCTGGAAATCAGCGCGTTTTTTCTTTCTGTACTCGCGCATATATTCACGCATATAAGCCCGGTGGCGGCTTCTATGCTCCTCCCGGTAGAGTTTAAGGTAGTCGAGATGCTTCTTGCGCCATTCAAGCGATCGCTGTTTGCAGGTCTCCTTCCAGGATCTGTCTTTGCTCTCTTTGTACTTAAAGTAGTTTGGGTTGCCTTCCCTCCAGCGCTTCATATTATTCAACTGCCGCTGGTATTGGCACTCCAGAGACGAACAGACGTTCTGGTTCGGCCGGTACTTGTTCGGAATAAAGCTCTTTCCGCAGATTGAACATAATCTTTCTTCAGCCATATGCCTCCTTCCTCTCCTTTATGTTATATTTTTAAAAAACATTCCCGTATCATCAGAGACGCGGACCCCAGACTTACCGAATCCTCGCCAAGGATGCTCGGTGTTACCTTTAAGACCCGGATCGAGTTCTCAAGAGAGAATTTTCTAATAACCTCCTCGACCGATCGAAGCACAATATCGCCCGCCTGTTCGATGCCGCCGCCGATAACAACGACTTCCGGATTGAACAAGTTGACAAGATAAGCGATCCTGAGGCCCAGGTTCGTACCCGCAACGCTAATAATACCTTTCGCGACCTCATCGTCGCTCTTAGCCGCCTCAATAACAGTATCCAGTCCCACTTTACTGATATCCCCCTTTACCAGCTGCACCATTTTGGTTCCGACGCCTTTCGATATCATGTCCCTGGCCTCTGACACTATGCCAAGATCGCTCGACCAGGGCTTCAGATAATTGGATTCCTTCAGAAAGACCTCTTCCTTGTCCCCAAGCCGCTCGGAAGAGAGCGATATCTCGCCCGCATCTCCGCTCGATCCGAGATAGATATCGCCCTGGAGAATGATCCCGCAGCCGACATCGGAATGCATATAAAGCATATTATAAACATCCGCCTTGGGGTTCAGCCTCTTTTCGGCCATTGCGGCGCACATGGCATCTTGCGCGACAAAAGTCGGAAGTGAAAATTTCTCGGCAACCGCGTCCTCAAGTTCGTTAATATTGATCTTCATGATCGAAGAAACACCGAGCCCTATCCCCCTGATCTTCTTCGCGTCGATCTTCGAATCGTCTATCAGCTCGCGTATCACATCAACAACCTTGGGGACCCCAAAGGCCTCGACTTTTGATATCCTCTCGATCACCTTGAGCTTAAGGTCCGCGATGGTCGCGATCAGAGAGTAGGGCGTTATGCCCACGCCGATAGCATATCCGCCGGCGGCGTTCAAATCGATGAGCTCCGGCCGCCTGCCGCCCGTTGAGACCTCCTGACCCGTCTCAATAACGAAACTCTTTTTAATATAATTCTTTACGTAATTTGATATGGTAACCATATTGATCTCAAGGCGCTTCGATATATCCGTCCGAGATATCGGACCACTTGTTCTCAATATCTCCAATATCGCGAGGTTTTTCTTTTCTACATCTGTTAATATGCGGTAGGTAAAATGATTTGCCATTTTTTAACTCCCTGTTATTTTAACGGCATGTTAGGCATGGTAAATAACTAACTTTTTCTATAGTGAAAGTATACATAACTACCGCGGAAATGTCAAACGGTTGGAATCATTTATTTTCCTAACATCTTGCTTTCTATGTGGCTTACTTTTCCGCATAGCGTGCGGCAGGTTACCAGTTGTCAGTTGTCAGTTTCCAGTGGTAATGTCAGATGTATGCCTTGAAAAATATTCTATTTTTTTACTGGCGACTGGTGCCTGGCGACTGGAGACTGATTTCTGACATCTGTCATCTGACGACTAAATAGCGATCACCGAGCCAATACCCCCAATATAGTTTGACATAAATAGCCTTTGAAGATACACTATCTCCATGATATTCGTTTACATCGACCCTGGATCCGGTTTTACGGTCGCCGGTGGATTGGGAGGAGCGGTAGCTGCCGCACTTCTCCCTTTATTGGTCGTTTTCGGCGTCTTTTTCAAAAGAATATTCAGGTTCTTCTCCCGGCATAAAAAAACATCCTTTCTGTTACTTTTTGTACTCCTTAGCGTTACAGCTGTCATAGTGGGGGCTCTTATGGTAAAAGATAGATCGAAGTTCAACAAAAAGATCATTATCCTCGGAATGGACGGATTAAGCCCGGTCATCGTCAACCGCCTTATGGCGGAAGGGAAACTTCCGAATTTCGCCCGTCTGAAAGAAAGCGGCTCATTTTCAGAGCTTGCGACAACAAATCCTTCTCAATCTCCGGTCGCCTGGTCGGGGTTCGCCACCGGAAAGAACCCCGGGAAACACGGCGTCTCCGATTTCATCAGAAGGGACCCGAAGAACTACGGCCTTGAACTCTCGACGACACGAATATCCGGAGGAAAAGTCTTTTCGCCAAAGAAAGGCGATTCATTCTGGCATTATACTTCGGAAATGGAGATACCGACGGTCATCATCGGCTGTCCGGTCACGTTCCCCCCCGAGAAGTTGAACGGCAGAATGCTCTCGGGTATGGGCACGCCCGACATCCTGGGCACGCAGGGAACATTCTCCTTCTACACCACCGAGCCGCTTAGGAATAATAAGGATACCGGTGGTAAAGTGTTTCAGGCCCCCGGAGGCAAGATGAAGCTCCTGACCCTGCTCGGCCCAAAAAAAGCGCAAGGCGCGAGCGGTAAGGTCGATAATCTTGCGATCCCCTTCAAGGTCACCGTTGCCGAGGCCGAGGATGCGATAACGATCGATATGCAAGGCAAGCGGATCGAACTGAAGAAGGGTCGTTGGAGCGATTGGGTTGATGTCGCCTTTAAAGCCGGATTCTTTACAAAGATATCCGGCATCCTTAAATTCCATCTCGTAGAGACAAAGCCGGAGTTCAAGCTGTACGCAAGCCCTGTCAATCTCGATCCGCGAAAACCATACTTTCCTATAACGTATCCGGAAAATTACGCGAAAGAGCTGGCCGGTGCTCTCGGGCTCTTTTATACACAGGGAATGCCGTACGATACCTGGGCGGTCAACGAAAAACGGTTATCGGAAGGGCCATTCCTTGAGCAGATAAGCGAGGTCCTCCGGGAGAGGAAGGCGGTTCTCGAGCTCGAGCTCGAGCGTATGAAAAGCGGGATCCTTTTCTGTTACTTCGGAACATCGGATATTGTCCAGCATATGTTTTGGAGATATATAGACAAAGACCATCCTTTATACGATGAGGAAGGCGCGAAAATCTACAAAAATGTGATCGATGGATGGTATCAGAAAATGGATTCGATCCTCGGAGAAGTTGCCGGTAAGATCGGTGACAAGGATATATTGATCGTTCTCTCCGATCATGGATTCGATACGTTTAGAAGATCGGTCCATGTCAACTCCTGGCTGCGGAAAAACGGTTATCTCTATTTGAAGGATCCACAGGCGGTAAGTGGCAGCGAGCTCCTTTTCGACGTCGATTGGGCCAGAACAAAAGCGTACGCTATCGGATTCGGATCGATCTATATAAATCAGATCGGGCGGGAAGGAAAAGGTATTATAAAACCGGGTGAGGAGACCGAAGCGCTCAAGCGCGAACTCTCGGAGAAACTGCTTGCCTGGAAGGATACTGAAAACGATACTCCCGTCCTGAACAGCGTCTATCGAAAAGAGGAGATCTTCCGGGGGCCGTATTCGGACAGTATGGCCGATCTTTATCTGGGGTTTAATATCGGATACCGCGCCTCCTGGCAAACGGCCTTGGGCGCCGCGCCCGAAAAAGAGATCGAGAACAACTTGAAAAAGTGGAGCGGGTCGCATCTCTTCGACCCGAAGCTGATCCCGGGGGTCATCTTCATTAATAAAGCGATAATCAAGAACGACCCGTCGCTCTACGACCTAACGCCGACGATCCTGAAAGAATCGGGCATGCCGGAAGATAAAATACGTGAGTATGAATTTGACGGCGCGCCGCTCTATTAAATGCCGGGATGGGATATTGTACCGCTTCCGAGGAAGGTATCGCCGGACTCAAGAACGAACCGTCCGAGCTCTTCGACAAAACTGAATTTCTCCACAACGACCGGGGCCGTTGACTCAAAGATAACAACGCCGACCTCATTCAGCCCGAGCTCCCGGCAGTCCTTTCCGAGCTCTTCCAACGTCGACGAATCAAGTCTCGTCTCGATCTTTTGGACCGTGCAGAAAGCCTCCTGCGTCGCGCATCGTACCGTCAGCGTTCTCCCGACACTGAGCGGCGCTTCGCACATCCAGAAGACATTGCCCTTGAACCGATTGGTTAATGCCGGCCCGTTATTGTTCGCGCAGATAACGTCGCCTCTTTTGATATCCGCGGACGTCGTCACAACAAGCCCGATATTTTCACCCTCGGACGCCTGCGTTCTTTTTTCCTGAAATACCTTTATTGATTCTATTGTTACTTCCGCGTCGGCCGGTAAAAGTTTTGCCGTTTGTCCCTGCCTGACTTCTCCTGACGCGACCTTCCCTACCAGGATCCGCTCGCCGTCGATCGAATATATATCCTGTACGGGAAACCGGAGCGGGCGCTCTCGGTGACGCTTCCGCGGGACAACGGCATCGAGCGCGTCAACCAGCGATGGGCCGCCGTACCACTTCATCTGTTTGTCTTTCTTCGCGATGCCGGCGCCCAGCGACGCTGAGATCGGTATAAAGACCGACGGCTTCACGCCGACGCGGCCTAAAAATTCCTCTGCCTCGCGCCGGACGGACTCATAGATCGACTGGTCGTATCCTACACAATCCATCTTGTTCACCGCGACGATCACCCTGCTCATTCCCAGGAGACTCAGTATGTAGGCATGGCGCTTCGTCTGTTCTTCCATTCCTTTTTCCGCGCTGATGATCATGACAGCCGCCTCGGCCTGGGTCGCGCCGGTAACCATATTCTTGATAAACTCCGCGTGGCCGGGAGCGTCGATGATCACATAACGCCTCTTTTTCGTCTTAAAAAAAGCCTGGGTCGTATCGATAGTAAGCTCGCCTTCGCGCTCTTCTTTTAATTGGTCAACGAGGAAGGCAAACTCAAAGTCCTTGCCCAGCTCTTTGGATACTTTTCTCACTTCATCCATCCTGTCGGGTGACAGTGAGCCCGTGTCATACAGAAGACGGCCGATCAACGTGGACTTCCCGTGATCAATATGGCCGACGATTACGATACTGGTCTCTTTATTTTCCATTACAGTTCCCTTATGAGATCCTTCGACTCGCTCCGCTCGCTCAGGATGATTTTTCCGGAAAATATCCGGAAAAATCACATATACCCCAGGCTTCTCAGTTTCTGCATCATATACGCCTGTTCTTTATCCTGGGCGCGGCCGCTCCGCTCGGCTATATTTGTCGTCTCAAGCTCCGCTATGATCTTCCGGACGGAATCCGCCGTCGAATCAACCGGGTTGCAGCATGTTTCGCACCCGATGCTCCGGAACCGCTTCCCGTTCTTCGCGAGATAGAGGCTCACGATCGGGATCCCTTCGCGCAGTATATACCGCCAGATATCGATCTCCGTCCAATGAAGCAGCGGATGGATCCTGAGATGCGCCTCTTCGGCGGCTTTCGCTTTATAAAGATTCCAGAATTCGGGGGGCTGTTCTTTGTAATCCCAGGTAAAATTGACGTCCCGGGGAGAAAAATACCGCTCTTTCGCCCTGATACCGTGCTCATCTCTTCTGATCCCAAGAAGAAGCGCCTTAAGATCACGATCCTTCAGGACATCTTTCAAGGGCTGCGTCTTCAACTGCGTACAGCACTCGAGCTTTCCTTTTTCAGGACAGACACCTCTCTCGATGGCGGCATTATTCTTACTGACCGAGAGATCCAACCCCCATTTTCGGGCGTACGTATCCCTGAATTCGTAGATCTCCTTGAATTTATACCCGGTATCGATATGGACTACCGGGATCGTGACCTTACCGAAAAAAGCCTTCCGGCACAGCCAGAGGAGCGTCGTAGAATCTTTCCCTATGGACCAGAGCACCGCCGTCTTCCGGTATCTGCTATACGCTTCCCGGATGACGTAAATACTCCTGTTCTCAAGTTCTGTCAGATATTCGTACATTTTTTTCCCAAGTTATTTTGTATCGGCATATATATTTTACTACAATAGGCGAATTTTATCAACGCTTTCCCCGATATAATACCGATATAATAGCCTCTCATCTTCTTATTATGTACAGCCGGCCGGGTGGTTTTTATCCGTTTCGTGTTGCCTTTTTTCTCATAGTTAGATAAACTTATAGTTAAAAGAGCTATAAGATCAGCGGGATATTACGCGCATGGAGGGATACCAATGAACGTCAGGATAAAACTATTCTTCTGCTTTTTGTTAGTCGGCGCGCTTGTTGTTATCGCGGGAAATGTTTCAAGCTTCATAAGCCAACGCACGCTGGAAAAGACGATTGGTGAAAATCTCGTCTTCGTAACGCATGAAGTTCTCGATTCCATCGATCGGGATCTCCTCGGCAGGATCAACGAGTGGACCGCGTATTCGAAGAACATGCATCTGCAGAACGTTCTTGAGGAATCGAACAAAACCTTTCAGATGCTCGACAACCCCCAAAAATACATCGACAAAGAGAACCGGGCCTGGACCGCCGCCGGTGAATCCGAGATCACGCCGTTTATGAACAACTTGATCACGAACCCTGTATCAATGGACCTGAAAAGGAGAATTGGGTATTACGAAAACGTATACGGCTATAAGGTCTTCGGGGAGATCTTTGTGACGAATAAATATGGCGCTAATGTCGTTCAGACGGGAAAGACCTCCGATTATGAACAGGGCGATGAGGCGTGGTGGGCCGGGGCGAAAAAAGACGGCTTGTACATCGGCGATATTACGTACGACAAGAGCGCCGACGTCTACTCGATCGATATCGGTATCCGGGTCGATGACCAGCTCGGCATGTTCCTCGGCGTCATGAAGGTCGTTTTTAATCTCAAAGAGGTGATCTCGATCATCGAACAGGCGAAGAATAAATCGAATTATTCAACGACCGAAAGCATGTTGATCAACAAGAACGGGCGGGTCATCTACTCTTCAAAGACCCACTCCGTGCTCGACAATATTTTACAAAGCGGTCTCTTCAGGAATATTCAAGAAGAACAAGGGTATTTCATCGCCTCGCCGGACGTTCTCGGTGAGATCGAAAAACTCTTCACGTACGCGCACTCCGATAAGGGCGGCCACATTAAAAGCCTGGGGTGGGTCCTGATAACGGAACAGGAGACCCGGGAGATATTCTCGCCGGTCGCCAAAATGAAGAACATTACTCTCTTCTCGACGATCGGTGTCATGATCATCGCTATCCTTCTCGGCTTCGCGGTCTCTCATTCAATAACACAACCGCTCGTTCATCTGAGAAACGCTATTGATAAAGTGGCAAAAGGCGATCTCAAGGTAGAGATCAACGTCGACTCGAATGATGAGTTCGGATCCCTCGCTCATTCGTTCAATAATATGGTCACCGAGTTGAGGCGATCGAGGGAAGGGTTTAAATGACCCCGCCCTGGCGGGGGAAGGATCTCAAAAGATCCCCTTCGGCAGGCTCAAGGCACTGAACGAAGTTGAAGTGCTTCCTCGCTTCCTGCCTGCCGGCAGGCAGGCGCTCGTCAGGATGAGGGGTCGAATATACGAAAAAACACCCCGACCCCTCAATTATTTAAGTGTCGTGTCTCCCGGGACTCCTGTTTCACCACTCTCCGACTCCTCAAAACTTTCATACCCCATACCTTTATAAGTCTTTGCCCTTCTTTCATACATTCTTCGTAAAACTGAGACATTCTCATCAACGTAATCGTAAATTCTGACATCCGTTTTACTTTTATGTTTTCGATGCAGTCTACCCGCGTATTGAGTTACTTTGCCCTTAAAGGAGATCGGCATAGTTATAAATAACGTGTCCAGCTGTGGATTGTCAAATCCTTCGCCAATATAAGCGCCGGTGGCCAAAATAGCTTTTTTCTTATCAGAAGGCGCAAGAGAGAGTCTCTCTAATAATTCTTTTCTTCTTTTGGATTTGATCCCGCCGGATAAAACGATTAAATATTCAATTTTATTCTCGAGCATTTCGGCTAACATATCAAGATGCGCCCTTCTTTCGGTAAGAACGATCGGAAATCTGCCATCTTGAGTAACTTTCAATATATCATCAACGATCATCTGGTTTCTTCTTTCGTCATGTATCAATTTTGGCCAGAGATCGTATATGTTGGATTCTTCATTCCACTCATAGTTAAACTCTGTCATCCTGGGGATTACATAGTATCGTGAGATTTCCCGCAGAGCATCCCCTTGTTTCTTCTGATAACGAATGGGTCCGCATTGCATATGGATAATGGGCTGGTGGCCGTCCTTGCGATAGGGTGTAGCGGTAAGCCCCAATATATACCTTGCTTTTGCCTGCGTTAAAACTCTCTCAAAAGAAACGGCGCTGATATGATGACACTCGTCTGCTATAACAAAACCGTAGTCGGCAATTCTATCATCCACAATTCCTTTTCTTCCCAATGTCTGAATCATGGCGATATCCAAAAGACCGTTTGCTTTGTTTTTTCCTCCGCCTATCTGCCCGATGTCTTTCGGGTTGATGCCGAGAAAAGAGGACAATTGCAGCCGCCACTGTTCCATAAGCGGTTTAGTGTGAACCAGTATTAACGTGTTTGTTTTCCTTCGGGCAATAATATAAATGGCAAGAACAGTTTTGCCGATCCCGGACGGGGCAACCGCAA
>JBDRSA010000123.1:0-15567 GCA_043825275.1 Candidatus Omnitrophota bacterium | reverse complement strand
CATGCCATGAACATTCATGATCGCGCGTTTCTGTTCTTCCCATGAGGCGAGATTGATCAGAACCCGCTGAGTTATTATGCGGTCGAACCTTCCTGCCTCCTTGTTGATCGTAAGAATGTCGCCTTTTTGGATCTCCACATTCTTTAAACGCGATCTTTTAACATTGCGGATAGCTTGCTTGCGAAGATGGTCAGAGCGCTCAAACCCGGTGCAGCGCAGCGCTTTTTTGGCGTATGAAACAGTCGCTATCCCATTACCGCAGCCGATATCCGCGACAGAATCGCGCTTTCGCAGATATCTGCAGGCGGTATCGATCTCGATCGTGTGGAGATTTGTATCTATGATCGACCGGGTATTGGGATCCTCCCAGTACCGGCGCACGGCATCCCTATCGCCGTTGGCGGAACGGACGGACCCTATATTCTTTTTACCGCGCCCCATAGATCGATCACCTCTTTGCTTTTCGGTATCACGAGTTCACGGTACTGAGAATGCGGTACGCCGACGATGATCACATCGCTCGATTCGATCAGTTTTTCCTTCGGTACGAACGTAGGGTCTTGTGCGTACTCATCAGAATAATAGACCGTCGCTCCGTAAAAACGGAGTATCTTGCCGAGTTTATACGAAAGCGAATCCCGTGTATCGTCGATATCCGCTTTGAACGCCATCCCCAGGATCCCGACACGTGTAATGCTCAGGTCGTATCTGTTCTTCATGTCGTCAACGATGAACCCCGGCAGCCCTTCATTCACCATCATCGCCGCGTGCCCCAGGAAAAATTTCGTTCCATAAAACGCTTCGAGCTGCATGGTATCCTTGAGAAGGCACGGCCCCGCGGCAAATCCCGCCGTCGGCAAATTCGCCGCGCGCCCGTACTCTTCAACCATGGCTTCGCGAACTTTATCATAATCGATGCCGTAGCTATGGGCGATCATATAAAATTGATTCGTGACCGCGAATTGGATATATCTCCAGGCGTTCGAGAAGAGCTTGATCAACTCGGCAGCTTCCATCGGAACTTTGATAATTTTCGGGGAGATGCGTCCGAACAGCCGCGCGGCGTCCTCAACAGCCTCGTCGGTCATTCCCGCGACGATCTGCGGCAATTCACAGAGCTCTTTCACCGCGTGCCCCTGGACGATCCTCTCCGGGCAATACGCTACGCGCCATGACCGGTCACCACCCAGCAGTTTGAACATCCGCCTGCACGTGTGAGGATAGACGGTGCTTCTGACAATAACGGTCTGATCCTTGCGAAGGTGTTTTCTGATCTCTTCAAAACATTCCAGAAACGAACGTACCCGGGGGTTCAGTAGTTCGTCGATCGTCGTCCCGATCGCGATGACAACATACCGCGCTTTCGAGACGCTTATGATGCTGTTCGAGACCGTAAGCTTCCTGTTCTTCAGCGTTTTCCTGAGGACCGGCTCAGCGCCGTATTCTATGAACGGCATAACGCCTTTTTTCACCAGCTTTGCCTTTTTTGCGTCAAGGTCGTACAAACAGACCTTCAGCCCCTTCTTCGCGAATACTAATCCGAGCGGCAAGCCGACGTGTCCAAGGCCGCCGACGATCGTCACATCGAACGGCCGTTTCAATTTCGTGTCAGTTTTCATGTTTACCGCCTTTTCCATATGCCAGTTTTGTCTTTTTGTAAAGCTCCGACACACCGAACGCGAAAAACAACAAAAAGACCGGCATCAGCACTCCTCGGTACCGCGCGTTTAAAACATAAAAAAGCGCGACCCGGATCGACATATACGCGAGAAACGCCAGCAGAACAGCCGCTCCTTTTCGGCTCTCCTTCTTCATGAACGCGCCGAAAATACCGAAGAGAACGAGACAATAGCCGCAGAGCTGAACAAACGCGGGAAACCTGAAAAAATATCCACTCGCCGGAGTTACAAGAAAGAACGGATCAAAAACGCCGAAATTCGGAAAAAGGTACAAGAGCGCGAGCCGTTTAATAAAACCGCCCGTGAGCAGTTTCGTAACAATAACAGGCCGATCCAGAAAAACCGTAACGGAGCGCCCTAAGTCTTCGAACGGACTGAACCCCATCCTTCCGAGGATCATATTTTCGCTCGACGGTCCGCTTACTTGAAAACTTGCTTTCACCGCGCCGGGCATTGACGGCCCGATATCGTAGAGCGCGTAGTTCACCGCGAATTGAACGGAGATGACCAGAAGAAAGCCGGCAAGGAAAACAGCGATATGCCGCATAGTGGGCCTGGCATCTCTTAAGAACAGAAACGCAATGACTACCAGAAAAAGAGGCAGAAGCAGCAATTCAGGCGGACGCGCCAAATACGCAAACCCAAAAAGTCCTCCGATACAGAACGCTCTTTTAACATCGATGGTTCTCTTCGTGAGAAAATATACCGTAACCGCAAGCGCCGTGTAAACAAGTGGAATATAGATAGCCTCCATCCCGATCACGCCGGACAAAAAAACGAGGGTGAGATCGAAACACGTCAATACCCCGGCGAGGACCGGCACCAAGAACGTTTTTGTCATGCTCTTTCCGATCCAGTACGTAAGCACCGGGACCGACGCGCCGATAAGCGATTGAACGACGATTATCGCTTTGAAATTGTGCAGTCCGAACAGTTTATAGATCCCGGATAAAAAATACCAGTAGCCGAACCCGCTCACGCCATAGACCGATTCAGTCGAGATCAGTTTCCCTTGGGCCAATGTAGCGGCAATATGGTCGTACCCCGGGCCATCGTCGCTTGCTATAATATAATTCTCGCCGGTAATGCCGAGCAGCCTCATCCCCCAGAAATACCTGATCAGAAAAGCGAGAATAAAAATGACGCTCAGGAACAAGCGTTCGTTACGGATAAACCTTAGCGCGAGCTTTTTCAGCTCCCGCGTCGCGCGGGCCGGCCCTTCAAAGAGAGCCGCCAGAAGGAATAATGCGAGCCCCCAAGCCGCATAGGCGATAAAACCGTGCGCGAAAAGCGTTGTTTCAACATAAACAAAATAGACAAGGATCGGCATATGAAAAATAAAATTACGCTGCCGGGAACCGTCTTTGTCGAAAGGAAGCGGCGCCTTCTGACCGATCACCTTTCGAAAGATCATACCGCTCAAAAAGGAGAATGCTCCCGTAAAAAAAAGAAAATAGAGCACAGCGTACACACCGTAGACCCCCCTATTTCCACCGTACGGATACGTTACGCGCATCTCTATCAGCATTCGCGTTACAAGGTACCAGAGCGGCAGAAGAAGCGCCATGCTCAATACGGGAAAGACGGCGGCTCTCAGGCCCTTCTGTTTCAAAAACGAAGCGTACAGAATAGTAAAGAGCGCCGTAAGAAACACGTACGGAAGAGGAGCGGCGAACGCGATACCGCAGTTAAACATATTCTTCGCATAGAACTTCGGGTCTATGATAACAAAGTATGCCAGCGAAATCGCCGAGTACGCGAATACAAGAAGGCCTTCGGGTATGTATTTTTTCAACCCCACTTCATTTGACATTATCTTTTTTCCCATTTGGGGTTACGACAATTTTACTCAGTGTATCATAAAACATCGGCGCGGTCAAACCGGTCGAATACCCTTTGATGATCTTCTGTCTGCCGCTCGCGCCCATCCTGTCCCTCAGGGCCCGGTCCTCGATAAGAGCGGCCAGTTTCTCCTTCCACTCATCAGGCCCTTCGGCAAGGAAGCCGCTCACCCCGTCATCAATGATATCTCTGTTCACGCCAACGGGAGAAGCCACCACCGGAAGGCCGCACGCCATATAGAGAATAGCCTTGAATCCGCACTTGCCCCTGGTCCAATCGTTGTCCGGCATAGGCATGATCCCGATGTCGAACCGCTGAATACTCGCGACCTCATTCTCAAGCGACCATTTTCTGTTGGTGATCCTATCGAACGTATCGCTGTAAAACTCCGCTCCGACAACTTCAAACCTCACGTTCCGATAGCGGCCAAGAAGATCCTTCAGCGTATCCTCAAGATCATAAAGAAAGACTTTTGTTGTGTTGCTTCCGATCCATCCGATAACGATCTCGTCGTCGCCGGCGTTCTTCTTCGCGGGAAGATACTTCTCGGTATCTATAGAACTCGGTATAACAACGACGTTCCTGTTGAATCGCGCCGCGTACTCCTTAAGATATTCATTCCCCGCGATGACCTGATGGCTCATGCGTATGATCTTCGCGACCTTATTGGGCCTCTTGAACCGCTCGAACGGGATGTTGTGCTCACTGGTATTGGGAAGAAATATCGCGTCGTCGAAGTCAAAAACGAACGGCTTCCCCATCCGGAAGAGGATCGACTCGAAAACCGGCCCGCCGAACGGGTACGCTTCCCGGTGTATAACAACAATATCGCACCAAAGCGCCCGCACGATATCGATCATCCTGTTGATCGTTCCGATAATGAACCAGAATATCTTTTCCGCGTAGCGATGAGGCTTGTAGAGTATCTTAAAAAATGGCCTGCTCACAAAGGGCCGCACCGCGCAGACAACGCCTCGCTTTTCCAGATGAGCGATGAACTGCTCCACCCTCACTCTGTTCGAGGCGCCTTCGGTCGGGTAGGGGACGATGAATAGAACTTTCATGTAAGTTTCCAGGTTCCAGTTGCAAGTTAAAGAAAAATCCCGCGTTACGAACCACTTGCGACCTGCGACTTGCAACTTGAGAGCGTTGCAAAACCCCTCCATGTCATTGCGAGGAGGGCTGAACGAAGTGAAGCCCGACGAAGCAATCTAAAAAGCGAGATTGCTTCGCTCCCTTCGGTCGCTCGCAATGACGTTTTGCAACGGTCTCAACTTGCGACTATTTACAAAAATCGCTTACTCGTGAAGCAGTTTTTCGTATATCGACACATACCGCTCCACGCCAATAGCGAGCGAAAGGTTCTGTTCAGCTGTCAGGCGGCAGCGGCGGCGCAGCTCGTCACGCTCTTCTTTTAATTTCATCAGCTCTTTTATCGCGCTCAGATAATCGTCGCGGCTGAAACGCTCGACGACAACGCCGACCTTGTTCTTCCGCACCAGTTCATCGGTATCGCCAACACCTGGGTTGATCACGACCGGGACGCCGGAGGCAAGAAATTCTCCGAGCTTTATCGGGGACGAGCCGATCTTTTTATACGGGTTGATAAAAAATATTCCCGCATCGGCCAGCCTGATAAACTCCGGCATCTCTTCGAATGTGGAGCTCGCGATCCGTATGCTGCTCGGATCGATCCCCCGCTTCTGGGCGCGCGCCATGAGGTCGTTCGAGTCATCTTTAGTAACGACAAATAAAAGGGCTTCCGGTACCGCGTCCTGCGCCACTGAAAAGAAATCGAGCATTTCATCAATAAAGTAGAATGTTCCGATCTTACCCGGATACATAAATATGAATGAGCCTTCGAGCCCGAGGCTCGAACGGAGCGTCCGGTTCCCGATAGAATCCTTTTCCGGCGCCAGATAATGGAACGCATCCGTATCGACACAGCACGGCACGACCTCCATCGGGACTCCCGGATCTTTCGGAAAACCGAGGCGCCTGTTCAGGTCGTAATGCTTCCTGGTCAGGACGACAATGGCATCCGCGGCGTTCAGCGTCGCGCGTTCCGCCCGTTTCACAAGGCGGAACGCGAAGCCGTCGTCCTTCCACATGCGGCCCCCTACATATTCTTCGGCAAGGAGCCCCCGCATGTCGTAGATCAGCTTCACCCTGAAGATCCGGGATAGAAGAAGCGGAATGACCCCCGGCGTGATCCCCCGCGCGTGGACAATGCCGATCCTCCTTGTCGGTATGATCCAGGCGCACAGAAGCAGCCCCGCGGCCAGATCGAACAACGTGGAAAAATGTCTCGGGCTCTTATGATAGGAAAGATACCGCCATTCGATCCCCTCATCGGCAAGGCGCTTCCGCGTATCCCGGATCGTTGTTGTTCCCCGGTCCTTCAGGTCTTCTTTTTTCTCCCAGGTGACCAGAATAAAATCGATGCCGATCCTTTTGTGAAGTACTCTGAGGTACGGCAACCCTTGAGACGGAAGGATCGGCTCCAGGAGTCCGTTGTACGATAGATAGAGCGCTTTTTTTGACACTGCCGGCTTACTTTTTTTCAATACTATCAGCCTAACGAACGCGCGCGCGCTTTTAATGAGGACGCCCCTGAACTGTGTCACAAGCACGAACGCCAGCCGGAGCGGATGCCTGATATTGTCCTTAACAAAATAATAGAAGTTGATCGGAAGGATCACTTTGAACCGCGCCAAAAAATAGAGCTGTTCAAAGCGCTTGTTCGGCATGTCGGCAAAATTGATCTGGGGAGCTTCCGGGTCGCCGATATCTTCCCAGCGGGGAAGCGGAGCGTTCCGCCGTTTCAGATCGTTATAGGCGGACGTTCCGGGAAGCGGCATAAAAATATTAAACCCGATCGTGTTCGGCTTTGCCTTCCAGATAAAATCGAGCGTCCGTTGAAAATCCTGTTCGGTCTCTCCGGGAAAACCGACGATAATATTCCCCTGGAACCTGATGCCGGCCTTCTTCGCGAGCCGCGCCGCTTCGAGGTTCTGGGCAACGGTGATCTTCTTATTCATCCCGTCCAATACATTTTGAGAGCCGGATTCAAAGCCGAACTCGACGCCCACGCAGCCGGATCCTTTCATGAGCGTAAGAAGATCTTCCGTCGCGAGGCTCGCCTTGACCTGAGCGAACCATTTGATTTTTTTATGCAGCCCCCGCTCGACAAAGAGCGAGAGTATCTCTTCGGCCCGCTTCATCGAGCTCAGGAACATGTCTTCGGCAAAATAGAGGCCCTCGATACCGCACTTCCCGATCAGCTCCTCGATCTCGGCGATAACGCGCTCTTTCGAATGAAAACGGACTTTTCCCTTAAAAACGAGCGGCCCCGCGCAGAAACTGCAGCGATACGGACATCCGCGCGCGGTAAAGATCGAGGTAGTCCGCAGACTCAGGTTGCGGCTGGTAAAACGGCTCGGGCGCGTGTAAAACTCCATGTCGAGCAGATGACGCGCGGGAAGCGGCAGATCGTCGATATTCTTTATAAGCTCTCTGTCGGGCGTCGACAGAAGGCGCTCTCCGTCTCTATACGTTATTCCCGCGATCTCATTGAGCGGACGGTTTTGAGCGATATCCAGAAGCGTGAATTCGCCCTCGCCTCTGACAACGATATCAATATCACGGCACTCTTTAAGGGTTAGTTCAGGTTCCCCGCTCGCGTGAGGGCCTCCCAGAACGATCCTCCGGCCAGGGTCCTTCTGTTTCAGCATCTTCGCGACGTGATACGCGTCGGGAATATTCGGCGTCGTCGCGGTGATGCCGACGATCTCAGATCCAAAATCATCCACCATCGCGGACGTCAACTCATCGGTCTTTTCAAAATCGAGCGCGTTTTTCCTTAAGAGGACATCCCGATCGATGATCTGTACGCTGTGCCCGGCGCGCTCCAATACGGCGGCTATATACGCCAGGCCAAGCGGTGGCCAGTATTGCTTGTTCTCATCGATCTTACTTCGCCTCATAGAAAGAAGCGGATACAAAAGCGTTACATTCATGTTCCCCTTCCCGACGTATCCGCCCGCGCCGATCGGGCAAATAACTTTTTTTCTCCGAGCAGATCCTTGATCGCCGCGGAAGCGAAGATCAGGAAAAACGGCGTGAAGAGATCCCGGTGCCGGAACGCCGCGCCGATATTTCCGTCCGCCAGCGAGCGGATCACTATCCCGAATAATAGCAGCGCGCTTAATAAAAAGGCGGCTTTCGGTTTATTAAGGAATAGTTTATACGCTCCGAAGACCGACAGTATAAGCGCGCAATACCAGATAAACATTTGCGGAAACGCCATCAGCTGGCCTTTTGAAGAGATCTGCCAGGGAAAAGGCGCCAGCATAAAATAGGCCACGTTCTTGAAAATAACAAAAATAAATTCAGATACGGCGATGATGCCGTTATTCGCGCAATCAAGAAATTTTCCCGTGTAAAGGTAATAGCCCGCGAAATCAGAAAGGGCGATCTGCCGCTGGGTAAATTCAAGCATAAATATGTGCGGAAGCACGACGTGAGGCTTCTGCGATACCACATACCAGCAGCCCGCCGACAGAAAAAAGACGATGGCGACGGCGACGACACACTTCGTCCCGGCACGCCTGAAAATATCAAGAAAACGCGTAAAAAGCGCGACGGCCGTACCAAGCGCGAGCAGGGCGACATAAAAGCTGTTAATAAAATAACAGAGGATCGCTATTGCCGCCCCAAACGCGGCGATCCTGGCCAGAGAGATCTTGCGGAGCGCCGCTTCGACCAGGATATACACACAGAGCATGAATAACAGAAGAATTGCCGGATCCGTCAAATTTGCCGTCGACCATCTTATCAGGGACGGATAGAACATTACGATCAACAAAGAAATTTTGGCCGCCTTCCTGTCGAAGCACAATTTTGTCAACAGGTACGTGCTCCATCCCGCTGCCGTTCCCAGTATGCAGTTAATAAATTTCGCCGATACGGGATGAAAACCGAAAACTTTAAAGAAATAAGCTATCAGGTATGTGAACGGGTTCAAACCATGCCCGGTCGTTGGAGCGATCACCCGCAGCCACGCCTCGGGTTTACCCGCCCACCTATTCGTGAGCGCCCAGCTTCTCAGCGTGTAGAGCGTATCGTCGCCGGAAGTAAAACCTCCGTAGCCATCCAGATAACTACCCGCGTGCGTCAACAGCGTAAAAAAGACCCGCAGCAGAAAACCGGCAATAAGGACCGTCGCGATGAATCTTCTATCCTCGGGCGGGCTGCTTTTGCGGATACTATAGCAGAGAAGTCCGAAGACGAGAAATACAAAGACGGTCCCGGCGAAAAAATAACTCGCGATCCCCAGGAATATTCCTAAAAACACGGCATACGCGTATTGTGCGCTCATGACTTCCCGCCCCGCGACAAGTATTTTCCCCATCCTAAAAAAAGAGCCGCGTCTATGAGTAGGATCACAAACCCGGTCCCGAACAGATAGAGGCCAACGAGCGGCAGTGAAAAATAGCGCTCATCCCTATGAGAGGAGATCCTGCGCGCTATCCGAAAGAACAGGCCCGCTCCCAGCAGGAACAAAAATACCGGGGAAACAAAAAACCCGAGGACCGCCAAAACAACCCCCGCGCAATACATTCTCAGTACCGGGATATGCCAATCACGCGCTTTACCGGCTCTCAGGTCATGATACGAATAGCTGAAAAACCTGCGAAAGGTCCGGCCGGCGTTTTCAGGGATATCCCAGAGAAGTCCGGCGTTCTGATTGCGTGACACCTTAAAATTCTTCATATCGATCTTTTCCATAAAGATCCTGTCTTCGGCCGCCCGAAAATCGGGAAACCCGCCGACCTCGCGCCAGACGTTTCTCCGCATGAGCGATGAAGCGATAAAGCGGGTCCGCATTGATCCGCCCGGCACCTTCCTAAGAGGGGCAACGAACGCCATCGCCAGGCACCGCTTGAAGAATGTATCCGTCCGGGGAGTATAATTGCCGTACACGACATCGATGGATGGATCTTTTTCCATCGTTGCCGTCAGAGCTTCGAGCCACGTATCGTTCAGCTCGATCCCCGCGTCGGTAAAGGCGATACAATCGTACGCCGCGCTCGTTACACCGACATTTCTCGCCGTTCCGGGATAGGCTCCCTGCAGTGAGACCGTTCTTATGGCGAGACGTTTGTCGTTATAGCCTCTGATAATATCTTCCGTCCGATCCATTGACCCGGCGTTCACCAATACGACCTCATCGGGAATTCTCGTCTGTCTTGAGATCGAACGGAGGAGCCTTTCGATATTCTTCGCTTCGTTCTTTACCGGGATAACGAGCGATATCTTCACGACCTAAACTCCGCTGCATGTCTCATCGCGTATCGTATCACCCTCCGGCGCTCTACTTTTGTGAACGAAACGGCGATCCACGCCAGACAAAGCGCCGCCTTCACGGGTATCTCCAGGATGTGCCCTCTCCAGAAAAAAAGCGACGCCCCGGCAAGCCCGATCGCGCTCGGCAGGAGGATCAAATTCCTGACATAGATCGTCATCCTCATCCTGATAACATGGTACCCTAATACAACCGCCGCCGAGAGCGCGTTCGTCGCCAGATACGCGATCGTCATGGCTTTAAGGCCAAACGGCTCGCGCAGTAACAGATACGACAGGATCAGGCACGCGCTGTTGGCGATACCAACGATCAGATACATCCTCAGCCGTTTTGTCGCCAGAAGCGATGTACCGAGAACATAGAACGCGAGATAGAACATATCCCCGAAAAGCTGCGTCGAAAAAAGTCTGTCGGCGGCGAGAAAGTCACTTGAGAATATTAGCCTGACAAAGAGCGTCCGTACCAGAAAAAGCGCTATGACCACGGGAACCATCCCCAGCGCGCAAAAGCGAAGCGCATGGTTGACCTCAACGGAAAATTGTTTTGACCGTTCACGCAGCGAGCTCACTTTCGGATAGAAGTACGTCCATATGCCGTTGGTAAAAAACGGTAAATAGTACGCCGACAGCGCGAAGACGACCTGGTAGATACCGTTCCCCTCAGGCCCAAAATGCCTGATGACGAGCGATCGGAGAAAAACGACGACAAATAGGTTCAGGATAGTCGTAACGAACGCTATGCCGCTGTATGAAAGGAACTCTTTCGCTATCTTCCTGTACGATCCCGCGAGGGACCTTTTGAGCCGTAGCGCGTCAAAGATGAAATTACGCGGAGCGCTCGGAACGAGATACCGGAAGAAGAAGACATAAAAACTGAGGATACCGCCCAGAAGAAGATACAGAAATCCGCCTTGAAGATGGAACATCTTTACGCAGATGACCAGAAGCACAAAAGAGAGAATGATCGACTCCCTCCTGCCTTTCGCGAAAAATTTATAATTGCCGAAACCGACAAGGATCGTCTCCGACATGCCCGCAAGCACCGTAAAAGGAACGCCGAAAGCGGCGATCGCTATAAGGGTGTTGTAGCGATCGGTTGAGAACAGCAGTTCGCCGATGGCATTCCGAAAACCGGCAGCAAGCGCTACGAAGACCGCGCAAACCGCCAGCGGCATCAAGAAAGAGACGGCGATCACGCTCTGCACGCGCTCAGTGTCTTTTTGAGCGTGATAGTTCGCGATGTATCTCGTTACACCAAGCTGTATACAGAGCGACGCGAAGGTCGCCGCAAGCTGAAAAAATTGAGCCGCTTGAGAAAATATCCCCACGCCGCCCGGGCCAATGGTCATGGCCATGAACTTGGATCTGAGGGCGCCGATAACCATGAATGTTACTGTCGCGAGACTGACCTTTTTTGCCGCTTTGAATATTTTTTTCATTTCCCGCTATCCTGTCCGCAGCAGTTCACGGTATATGCCTTTCTCACGGTCGAGAGACGCCCTTCTGCTGTTATTTGTTTCGGCGATCTCCCGCGCCCGCGCGCCGAACCGCTCGCGCATCAACCGATCGTTCAATAGTGTTGAAACAGCTTCGGCGAGGCCCCAGACATCGCCGAAGGGTACCATAAACCCCATCTCGCCGTTTCGCAGAAATTCCGCGTGCCAGTCGAAATCATACGCCACGACCGGCTTTGACGCAAGCGCTGCCTCAACGAGCGTCACCCCTCCGTGCGGAGCGATAACGACGTCGGAGGTGTGATAAATGTCGACCAGCTCATCCGGCTTTCTGCTTCCGAGAAAAACTACATCGTTCTGTAATCTGTATCGCCTCACCTGTTCTTCCAGCTCGGAACGCATCGCTCCTTCACCGACCATGATAAGCGCGCTCTTCGGCCGTTTCTCTTTCAGGAACCTCAAGGCTTCGATCGCGTCCCGCGGATACTTTACCGAATGGAGCCTGCCGACATACAAAAGCACGTCTCTCCCGCCGACACCCAGCTGCTCTTTCATATTCTTGCGGCCGTTCTTTTCCGCGTAGTGCGCCTCATGCACCCTGACGCCGAACGCCCGGTATTTCCCAATGCAGTCTTTCGGAAAACTCTTCGATGTCCTGTAGTACTCTCTATCGGCCGTAATGCGGTCATAGAAGCGCATGATCAGTCTTTCGAAGAACCGCTCCGAGGATCTCGAAACAAATATCGCCGGAGTCGCGGTCCTTCCCGTTCCACGGTATTTTTCATCGAAATCGGAATTCATGTGGAGAATTGACGGGATCCCGAACAGCCGGGCAACAAGAATACCGTTCATGCCGAGAAAGTGCGGGTCATGCGCCCGCACAACATCGATCCCCCGCTTCCTGACGATCGCGCACGCCGTCAGAAGCGCCTTCCATTCCGTCAAGAGCGCTTGCGTCTTTTTGAACCCCGCGGCGTATAAACCGCGCGCGGGGTGCGCGACGATCCTGTAGTTGAATATCCCCGTATCTATCCGGCCGGATTCATCGGACGGCCGTTCAAAATCAATATAGAGAGAATGCTCCTCTGAAAAGTAGTTATCGAGCAGCGCTTCCTGGCGCAGGCACGGATATGCTTCGCTCGTAAGATCATAGACCGCGAAGGACAGCCGTTTCGGCCGGTCGCTGCCGGTTGCTCTGCGTCTTCGAACAAGCGTGACGAGAAAAACCGCCGACAACACGACTGCCGATATCGCGGAGCAGAAAAAAAACAGCATGTGATCGATCGCCGTAACAACGCGTTTCATCGGGCTTCCTTTGTCAACACCAGGCAGAGCGAATAACCGAATCGTTTTATGACCGCGATACCGCCAAGCGCTGTGTTCAGTCGATGCGTCGCGTTCGAGATCATCCTTCGCGCCGACGGCCCCAGGATATCGAAGAGCCCGAGCGGCAGCAATTCTGTCGAAAAGATCCTGAGCACCGAATATCCGTTCTTCTCAAAAAGGCTTTTCCATGATCCCAGCGTATGGCAGACCATCTCCTCCAGAAAACTCCCATACGCGCCGTCCGGACGAAGCAGAAAATATTCCAACCACGCGGAGCGAGCAACCAACTTTTCGCCGCCGGCCGGTGACGCTGAGACCGCAACCGATCCGGCGCCGCGGCACACCTTTGCTATCGCGCGAGCCGTAAACCGTTTTACTATATATCCCCACTTCATGAACGGCGCGACGACCCGTTCGGTAAAATTCGGGACAACCGCTATAACGACCCCGCCTGCGCGAAGCACCCTCAGCATCTCCTGAAGCGCCCGGTCTTTTCGTCCGACATATTGGAGCGCGTACGCGAAAAAAATACAATCGAACGAATTGTCCGAAAACGGCAGCTCTTCCGCGGTCGCGCCCACCACCGAGACGTTCGGGACCCTCATCCGGCGAATAAGATCCCGCGCGACACCGATGCCGAGCGCATGGTGTTTCGCATCCTTCGCCGGAAGATCGATCGCCGTAACCGATCTTGCTCTTTTTGAGAGAAGTGCCGCCGTAAAACCGTTGCCGCAGCCTATTTCGAGGATCGAATCAAGACCGCCGAATCCATAAAAGTACGCTATGGTCCTGAACTCCCTCGCTTTCGACGAAAAATAATCCGGCCAGGGTTCGAGATCTGCCGCGACTTTCTTCGCTTTAAGAATAATCTCTTCCATTCCTACGTCTTGTATTTTTTTAAGTTGTCAGTTTTCAGATGTCAGTTGTCAGTCAAAATAACGATACAATTTAAAAATTCCCAGCAGGCGATCGTTCTTTCTGTCTGGCAACTGGCAACTGACAACTGATCACTTCTTTTTAAGCAACACAACCATCTGGCTTCCTTCCTTAAAAGCCAAAGGTATCACCCGGTCCATACAAAGGAAAAGGGCGTAGATCCCCGCGCCGATACAGCGCTGGACCGGATTTCGCCGGGGAGGCCGTATCGAATCGTTCATGCAATGGGGGCAGACCGTACTCTCTGAGCTGTACGCCTTTCCCCAGCGCTTTCCCGCATGTACGAGAAACGGCGGCCTTATGTCACGTTTTCTACCGAATACCTCCGACAGGACAATCTCGAAACGATCGCTCAGAAAGAGCGCCTCTATCAGTCCCCTGTCGACGCTGCGCAGGTGTCCGTACACATTGAATTCACCCCCGCAACGGTCGCACCGTGAAACCGGCCAATCGATCGCGTCCTTATAAGGGCTGCTGATCAAGATATAGCGTTTTGAGACGCGCGCGAGTTCCGCGACGCTGTCGGCGAGCGAGTCTTCCGGTATATGTTCTATGACATCGGCCGCAATCGCGCAATCGAATGCCCGGTCGGCAAACGGAAGCTTATTGATGTCGCCCGCGCAAACACCGTCTTCACCGGAGCGCTTCAGCATCTCGAGGGAGATATCGACGCCGTAACAGGCGAGCCCCTTCTTTTTGAGGCGCCTGAGAATGTACCCTCCGCCGGCGCCGACATCGAGCACGTTCGTCACGTCTTCGGGAAGAATACCCGCTATGCGCTCGACCCTGTCGGCGTCGAAGGGATCGGCCGGATGCGTACACATGAATCGATCCGTCCACGCTTTGTTGTCATAGATCGTCGCGCCCACCTACGCTCCTTTCGGATTCGTGCCGTCGGGGTAAAAGACGACGCCGTTCCTGATAAGATCGACTTCCCCCGAAGGGAAATCCGATATCGTAAAATCGTTCCGGTCCCTCGTGATGAACTCTATGTTGCTTTTTATCTCCCGGTAATAGGCGAGCAGGTCCCAGTCGTGGATCGCGAAAACGAAATATATTCTCTTACCCCGCCCGTAGCTCATCGGATCAGCGAGCAGTTTTCCGATCCGGTACGGGTGCGACGTCGGCCCGAAGACGGTCTGCACCTCAACGACCTTCTTCGACGGCGGCAATATGAAGGCTTCCCCGAGCGGAGGGCGCTTATAGTCGGGAAGATATGACATGCCGAACGTATCCGTCCCCGAGCGGCGGATCGAAAAATCGAGCTCGATACCCTTCGACTCGAGCGCGCGAATGATCTCCGGGTGCAGATACCACCACCCCGCGATATACTTCCGCGGATAAAATCCGTTCGCGTGAAACCAGTCGAATTCCTTATTGATCTGCTCTACCGCGATGTCGGCATGGGGACTGTTGCCGTTTATAACCGCGAACTCGCCGTCTTTTTTTCCCCGGTAAAAATGTCCGTGATAGCCGATGTCGCAAAACTCACCGAGCGCCTCGAGCCGCCGGCGGTATTCCTCATCGGAAAACCCGATCAACCGCATAACGTAGCTCGTCACCGGGTTTCTCGGCGAGTGAGCGCAGACGATCAGCTTCCTGCCGGTCAGTTCACGATAAAAGTTAGAAAATCTTAAAAGCTTCGCGTAGATAGCCCCGTCATAAAGCTTCTCGCAGTGGACGCTTAAACCAACCGTCGCCGGCACGATCCGCCCATACCCACGAAATACATCGATCTTGGACGCGATGCCGAATGAAGCGTATTTTAACATCCTGCCTATTCTTCGTATCATGAGATACCCACTTTCCGGGACACCCGAACTGACTCGAGGATCCGCGAAAGCTCCTCGGCCTTCCTCAGCCGCGCGTACTTTCCTATTTCTTCTTCAACGCCGTTATAGAGGACAACTCCGCGCTTCTCGTACTCATCGTACAATTTCAGGATCGCTATCTTAAGCTGATCT
>JBDRSA010000122.1:0-22874 GCA_043825275.1 Candidatus Omnitrophota bacterium | reverse complement strand
CAGGTCATCTGTGCTGGCAGGAGTTCTCTTGTAAGCTAAACCAAGTACCCTCAGTGCCTTCTTTGCCAAACCTTGTATTCCGACTAGAATTTCCTGTTTCTCTTCTTGAGCTATCTTCTTTTATCCTTTATCCCCAAGCATAAAAGAAGAATGAGAAAGAACAGCTTCCGGAGCTCCGATAACATAAATTTCCTTCTTACAGCTTTCTTCCACAAGCACTGAAAGCGATGCTCTATATTTCAAGTCTGGATTAAATGGCAGATCATCTATTCTTTTCTCTTTTTCCAGCAGCTCTTCTTTCTTTACCCCGGCTTTCTCCGCAAGAACAACTAAAGCAGCTTCTGTGGGATCACCAATAATTTTATATTTTTTATCCTCTTCTTTTTCTATCCTCGCATTATTACAAACACAAGCGATATGTAGAAGTTTTGATAAACGAGGATTTTCTAATGGGGTAACGCTGTTATCTTTTTGAGAAAAATCCCCTGAAGGCCTCCAGCCTTCGCCTGAAACAGTGATTATATCTTCGCCCGGCAAAAATATCTTCTCAACATTCATGGTGTTTTGAGTTAACGTACCTGTCTTGTCGGTCGCGATGACTGTTGCTACACCAAGCGTTTCGGTTGCCGGCAATGTTCTGATAATAGCGTTTCTTTTTGCCATCCTGTGAGCGCCAATAGCAAGTACTATTACCAGTACCGCGGGCAATCCTTCCGGAATTCCGGCAACAAGAGAAGCTATTGTAAAAAGAAAAACTTCGGAGAATTCAAACCTTCTGATAAAAAAACCAATTAAAAATACTATGCACGCACAAGCAACCGCAATAATACCCATTTGTCTTGCCAAGATATCTGTCTTTTTTTCAAAATGACCTTTGACTTTTTTTATCTTTTCTATACTCGTAGCTACTTCACCAATGGCTGTTTTAATACCCGTAGATACCACAACAGCCTTAGCCTGTCCGCCGGCAAGAAATGTCCCCATCCAAACCATATTCTTGCGGTCAGCTAAACCTGTCTTTTCAGGCAGCGCCTTAACATCTTTGTCAATAGGAAGTGACTCGCCGGTTAAAGAAGCCTCCACTGTCCTGGTGTTTTTCACTTCCAAAAGCCTTGCATCGGCTGGAATTCTGTCACCCTCTTCTAAGAAAATAATATCTCCGGGCACTAATTCTTTCGCGTGTACTTGCTGTAATTTTCCTCCCCGAAAAACCTTCGCGTAAGGCACAATCATCCTTTTTAAAGCCTGAATGGATTTCTCTGCCTTATTCTCTTGAATAAAGCCAATTATGGCATTAACTAGAATTACAGCTAAAATCACATAGACATCAGCTACATGGCCAATGAAAAATGAAATGGCGGCGGCAGCTATAAGGATATAAATTAAAACGCTATGAAATTGCTTAAGAAAAATTAGAGCAGGATGTTTAGCTTTTTTCTCACGTAGTTCATTAAGGCCAAAATCCTGTAACAGGGCCTTTGCTTCTTTATGCGAAAGTCCTTCTATCCCAGAAGATAATATTTTCAGCACTTTTTCAGCAGTTTCTGAATGAAATGAATTATTTAACATCTGAGTCATCATGAAAACCCTTCATCCTTTCACCCCGTTAGATGCTTGCTTTCTAACGGGGTTCATCATTTTGATTTTTTTTAGAATTCCGGAGGATGTTTTGCCGTTATATAATAAGCCGCTATTTTCTAGGATCGACAAAGCATTCCTAAATTCTTATTCAATCTAAATACCTCAATACACTCCCCGGCCTCTACATCCAAACTTGAGTGGATATCAATTACTTTGGTATTTGTTAGATCTTTAATCAAGGCCTCCAGAAGAGGTTTTGCCCTTTCGACAAGCTTTTCTTTCAGTTCTCTTATCAGTTTAATACCTTCCTGAGTCTTTATCATGTTTCGTTCCGCTGGTGGCAAGGTTCCTTTGATTCGAACTATTATTGTGTCCCCAATAATCTCTGTGGTTACCGCATCAGTCTCTTCCCCCATTTGCTCCTTTAGGAATTTACTCATTGCCTGACTTACCGCAGATTCAATCTCTTCTTTTGAATTATAGCTCATCTCAAGAACCTCCTTCTATTTGTACAAACTTCTAAATTCTTGCTTAGCGCTTTCTATAGCCTTCTCATCAGTAGTAAAACATTCCTCCCAAGACCTGCATAACCGGCCACAAGTCATATTTATCGTGTATTTGGTACCTTTTTCACTTAGGCGTTTAGTGATTTTTAACACCTTATTCTGATAAATAATCTCTGGCTGTTCTACCATCGAATTTTACTTACCCACTCAAGGTTTCTTTTCGGTAATCATTTTGAGAGCCTGAAGATACTTCTCGGATGTTTTGCTGACTATCTCTTCGGGCAATTCAGGCGCAGGGGATGTTTTGTCCCAGTCTAATGTTTCAAGATAATCACGCACAAACTGTTTATCGAAACTGGGCTGAGGTTTTCCCGGCTCATATCTATCTTGTGGCCAGAATCTTGACGAGTCAGGAGTGATAATCTCATCGATAAGGGTAATCTTATTGCCAACTTTACCGAATTCAAACTTTGTATCGGCAATAATTATACCTTTCGATTCCGCGTAATCTCTTGCTCTTTTATAAAGGGCGATACTTATATCTTTTAGTTCTGTGGTTACGCTTTTCCCGAGCTCTTTTTCAATATAGTCCTGCGATACATTAATATCGTGACCAGCATCTTCTTTTGTTGACGGGGTAAATATCGGCTCCGGCAATTTGTCCGATTCTTTAAGCCCCTTAGGCAGCTTGATGCCGCAAATGGAATGTGATTCTTGATACTCTTTCCATCCTGACCCGGATAAATATCCTCTAACTATGCACTCAACAGGTATGGGGCTTGCCTTCTTTACTAACATCGAACGGTCCTGCAGCACTTCTTTATATTTTGATATTTTATTAGGGAAATCGCTGAAATCTACCGTGATCAAATGATTGGGAATAATATCCTTTGTAAACTCAAACCAGAATGCGGAAAGCGCTGTCAAAACTTTTCCTTTATTAGGAATAAGTGTCGGCAAAACAACATCAAAGCAAGATATGCGGTCGGTTGAGACAATCAAGAGCCTGTCTCCCAAATCATAGATATCCCTTACTTTGCCTCTTTTAAAAAAATCGATATCACCAAGCCTTGTCATTCGTAACAACTGGGTTTCCATAATTAACTACCTCCTGTGTTTGAATATTTAATAAAATCAACAAATTGACTGAGCGCCTGCTCGTTATCCTCTATCTTCCTGTGGCATTGCTCACAAGATTTAACGTGATGAACAATTTCCAATAATCTTTTTTTTGCATGCGGTTCGTTTATAAGTATATTCATGTCATTCTCATCAAGACAATCCCTCTGTATTTTTAGCTCCTCTGGCGGGACATAATCGCCATACTTCTTCCTTATTCCCTCTAACCTCTCCTTTTGGTCTGCGAGGGTCTTAAAAAGAATATCCGGAGTATTGGGAGCCTTTGTTGTATAGATCTCTGTGATTCTCGCTATCTTTGCAATGTTTTCCGGAATTCTCAATGTAAATTGGATACGATAATCTTCCTCGGCATAATCTTTCTCAAGCACATCTTTGAACAATCTTTTTAGGTCCTTGTATTTTGGGATGTAGCCGGTCGGGGTCTTAATTGCGTCAATTTCTTGGTTGACGCGAAGCTCCATCCACTTAACCCAGACTCTCTTATCCTCCATCGCTGTCAGATATCCACCATCTTTACCTTTTTGGAAATAGTTAACCGCGAAAATCGATGGAGGAGTGCCCACGCCCTCAACAAATTTTAAATGATTATCGGCATATCTACCGAGAGGAAGCGAAACAAAGTCAAGGTTTGACATGGGGTTAAATTGACGGACTCCTTCTTTCCCTAGGGTTGCGGCCGTGGTTTCTGATTCGAGTGAAGCACCCATCGTAACCACTCCATGAGTCCAGTCAAACGCTTGCTGTACAGGCGGCCAAATGCTCGAATCTCTTCCGCCGTAAATGATACCTTTTATAGGAACACCAGAGGGATTATCAAGACTGGGATCAACATTCTTAAGGACATTGAGACTTACAGTATAACGCGCGTTTTTATGGGCATGTGAAATCTTATTGCCATTGGAGAGTTTTTTTCCTGTAAACCATCCGCCGGAATAGTTAAATCCTTCTTTAGGCATTTCTCTTCCATCTCCAAGCCAGTAAGGGTTCCCGTCTTTACCTAACAGAACATTTGAGAAAATCACCTCTCCGGGAGAAGTCAATGCTTTCCAGATTACCGGGTCGTCTTTTGGATTAACATCTCGAATGATTCCAAATATGCCGCATTCAACGTTCGCGGCGTAAATCTTCCCGTCTTTTTTTCTTAAATAAGCTATGTCGTCACCGACAATAGATTCATTCGGCACCATAGCTGTGGAGGTCTTCCCGCAGGCACTAGGAAAAGCACCCGCAAAATACGTCTTCCTTCCACGAGGGCCATGTACTCCCATAAGTAACATATGCTCAGCAAGCCAGCCCTCACTGGAAGCTTTATTTATCGCTAGTCTTAAGGAAAGTTTTTTAAGACCAACGGTATTGCCGGCGTATTGTGTATTTACGCTATAGACAACATTATCTTCAAGGTCAATATACACTCTCCTTTTGTCACTATTTTTACTTATTCCATTTACCAAAACACCCGCGCTGTGAATATGCCGGAAATAAATCTCAGGTCCCCTGAATTTCTCGAACTGCTCATATCCTGATCTATATAAGATATATTCGGAATGAGCAACATAAGCTGAATCAGTTATTTGAACACAAGGTATAGAAAATTCTGAATTTGTAGGACCAAGGCAGAAAAACAACACGAACATCTCTTTACCTGCCATACTATTCTTCAAATATTCACGCACCTCTTTTAATCCCGCCTCCTTATCTGTAGCATTGAGAGCGCCTCCTAAGTCTGCTCCTTTTGAGAGAAGATACTTAGTATTATCTTTATCTCTTGCCTGGTCGTGAACTCCATCAAAATGTATAGTATGTCCTTCTATAGCAAGCGCCTTTTCTTCTCCCGTTTCCAACGATTTGTTCCTTATATATTGTTTGTCTTCTTCAGAATCATTGCAGATATAGACAGAACTTGGATTGCAGAGGACGGCATATTCCGCGATAAAGCTTACGAGGCCTGGATTGCTTAACCGCATTAATTTTCTAAAATTTCCTTCACTGCATCCGGCCTTAAGTGACTCGAAGTATTTTGAAACCATAGCAATACCCTCCTTCTTATTGAAACAAGCTAAAAAAACCAGCATCATCTTCCGCTCTCAAAAGAACTAGAAGATACTGATGCTGGCTTACTTTGCAGCAACCCTTACCATAAGGGTCTCTGCCTTAGTCTGCCGATTTTATTCATGCTCGCATAGCGGCAAAACAAAAAAGCCAACATCTTCTCCCGCTCTGCTTTCAGATAGCTAGGAGCCCTTGATGTTGGCTTACCTTGCAACAACTCCCTCTTACTTTAAAGGAGTTCTTGACTTAGTCTTCCAAGAAATTACTTCCTACTACAATAGTTTACTATTAAAAAGAACTAAGTCAAGCTTGTTCATTCGTGAATTCATCTTCTAAATTATGATCCAAAGTAAAAATAATAACCCTTTCCCCGGTTTTTGTGCTTATATCAGTATGCAGACTTTTTACCTGGCAAGCGGTAATATTTAGAATAATATTCTCCAATAATATCCTCGCGCCCTCTAATAGCTGAACTCGTGTCTTCTTTATAAGCTCTGCGCCTTCAGCAGTTTTGGTCAATTGTTCTTCAGCCGGCGTAAGGACTCCCTTAAGACGAGCAAAGACCATATCCTTTATAATATAGGTCTTAGTCTCCATGGGCCCTCTTCCCATGTACTCTTTTTCAAATTTTATTATTGCTTCGCTAATCTGTGCCTCAGCTTGTCCTTTTGTCCTTATGTTCATAGTACTTTGTATATTACCATATTTCTTTCAAAATGCAACATTATTGTGATCAACGTCAAATGACGGATAATTCTTGCCATAATAGGGTAACCGCTGTATAATCGGTAGCTGAGAATTGCGAGAGATTTCCTCTTGGCTTATACGAGAGGGTTCCCAACATCATAGGTAAAGCAAGAATATGAAGATAATAGATAAAAAAACTACAGTAGATGAGCGTAAATAAATGGCCGCCGGTGCTTTTGGGGATTTGATGCGCCGCGATAGGGAGATTATGCGGAACGCAGCGGAGCAACAATGGTGTCATAGTCGGGAATATCGTACACTGCGGCGGGCCTGTATAACAAAACGCCTCTGATTAAATTCGCCACTGAGTCATTCACAATGGCATGCATATAATTCGTCGCTGATATACCGTCCAGTTCGAAGTGCGAATCGAGGTAAAAATTAAGCGCCTGATAAACGAAGGAGCTCGTATCTATGTCTTCACTTGAGACACGCCGCACGAGAAGCAGTATCAGATAGGTGCGCAGCTCGAACTCCATCCTCTCGGCGGCGTCGAATGCTTTGGCATTGAGCAACGTTCTCATGTTGACCGTGACAAACCGTACACCGGCATCTTTTAACCGCGCGAGTTCCGCCTCGAATCGGTCGGCGGCGACGGCGTTGTCATCGTACGGCACAAGCGCCACCGCGCGGCCTTCTCGTCCGCTTCTTTTTGTCGTATCTATGACCGTATCGATAAACTGTTCTATCGACCGGCCGCCTACCCTGCAGAGATCGAACCGATCCCCGAAGCTATCCTTATAGCGGCTGAATTCTCCTTCGGCATAAAATCCGAACGGAAGCAGCAGCATATAGCGTCCGTCGCGGTCGGTGGGGATCTCCCGGTTCCATATCTTTTCGACAACAGCTTTCACGCGCCTAATTGTCGAGGCAATATCAACAGGCTTTTCGTTTCGCTCAGCCTTCTCCCCGGCGATTTTGTTAAAGACTTCTGTTGCCGCGACCCAACTGGACGGACTTTCTCTAATACGCGGCTTCGGAGCGCCTGAGCTGCTTGCGGCCAGCCGCTTCAGCGCTACCGCGTCAAGGATCTTGCTCGTCTGAGAAAATCCTGTCGCTATGAAATCGCTGCCGGCGTCGATAAGTTCGCTTGCGGCCGCCTTTCTTGAAGCAGCATCAGCACCCTGAGGGACAACCCCTAATACGGATACTTCCGCTATCGTTGCCAATTTTATATGTTCCGGATTTGAGGATACCAGGAGGATATGTCTCGATGAGCCTTTGTGTTTTCTTGCTATCTTCATGATCGTCACGGCAAAATTTGAACTCTTGAGTTCATCAGGAAGGGATCCCGCGTTATAAACGGCGCAATATTCGGAAGCCAACAAAGAGAATGATTCCGCCGGCGCCGCTCCGTCGACATCGAGTAACAGCGCTGCGGGAGCATCGAACGAACCCCGCCGTATACCGTATAGGTCATCATCTCCTTCATCGATGGCCTGTGATACTTTCTGCCGTGCCGATTCCCTTCGGCTCCTTCGCGACTCCCCCGGGCTATCCGTCATAACCAGATATTCCGGCTGATATCCGACATCGCCGCTCCACTCATCCTCGAGACGTCTTGCCTCGTCCAAAAAGAACGCGAATATTGTCCAGGGACGGCGCCCCAAAAACGGCGCCTGCCGATCTGTCTCTCTGAAGGGCCGCTCATACGCTTCCCTGACAAGATTGCATATCTCATGGTTACTTCTTCTCCCTTCCGGCCCTCCGTCAAGAAGCCGGGGGTTATCCAGAAGAAGCTCATAGAAAGCGCTTAAGAGCCGGTAAAAACCCGTGTTGACATTTTCCTGGGAGTCCAGGACCAGCTTGGTCCAGACGAGGCGCGGCGGAGCGGTCCTTTCGGCAAGCGGAAAAAAATGAGCCCGTAATCTTCTGATATTCGATACCAGAACCCACTGCATAAGATAGTTGATCTGGTCCCAGTCGATGAAAGGATGGCTCACGCTTATGTTCCTGATAGGATTTTCATGATCCGCTCCTTCCGCCGGAAATACCTTGTCGTCGACCGTCCTGATGGGCTCCGGGAGGTCATTTTCAAAGAAATTCCGGCGAAGTGTCTCACGCGCCGTCGCCAGAGCCTCCGCTTTATCGGCCGGATTGTCCGAAGCGGGGTGGTAATGCAAAACATCGAAAACGCGGCGGCTGACCTGCTCCATATAATACGGCCGTAAGACCTCGGGAATCCTTTCCATGATCTCCTGACTGAGATATGCTTCCGGGTCAAAATAAGCTATGGCGTCATCTCCTGCGTGCATAGAAGAGGTGGTCGTGGCTACCACCTCTTCGTCCGGACCGGTCCATTTGCCTTCGATAAACGCCTTGCCATAGCGCCACATGAGATCCGGCCTGGTATCGGTAATACCCCGCCGCCACATAAGCTGCTGTAGATTGAAAAATTTATCGATAAATATTCTGAATCTCTCTGCCGCCTTATGTTCGTCATTGCCGGATTTTTCAAGCAGTTCCTCCCATACCTGGTGCATCCATGGAATATGGTTCTGTACCAGAACCTTCCCAAAAACGACATACTCTACCCCGTTGCCTCTGTCTACGGGCAGCGGTCCCGCGTCCGAAAGGTCCACGATCTGCCCCGGGTCAAGAACACGCCTCCCCCTTTCTTTGAGTTTTCTATAATTTTCTACCAGCGTATCATCCAGACAGTTCCGGCCGCGTGAAACCTTGATCTCTAAAATTCCGGCGCTGAAGGTATCGTACTGGCTGCTCGGCGCGGCGAAACGGCTCGGGTCACCGGGGTAGGTGACCACGCCTGCTTTCGCGACATGATCAAAGATGATCTCTTTGATCCTCCTGTCGGAAGAGCGGTCATTATGCTCAACCAAACCCTGCGCCATGATGCCGATATCCTTTCTCAGCGCGGCGACCAATCTCGAATCAGCGCTCAACTCTCCGGACTGATACTTTTGCCAGATCGATTCCGGGATGAATTCGACCGCGATATGAACTCGCGCCCTTCGTCCGGTGGGAATATTCTGACGTTCCGATCCTGTCTGTTTTTTTGTAAATACATCCATCTCCCGTTCGATCATATCAAGGCCAAGCCCCCGGGCCTGGGTGCGGCGGATCGCGCGCACTCTCCTCGTCTCGAAGGCTGTCCCGCCGAGCTCTACTGTCTCATCAAAGAGCCCCTGCCGCGTAAATTCACCGTCGGCCGCCTCGCCGGCGATCGCTTCATTATTCAGGACCCTTGTCCCTTCGATGATATTGAGTCCCGGCCTGAGAACGTCCTGTGCCCAAACAGCCTGGCCTTTCTTCACGGCCTCCCATAGCCCGGCCTTTACAAGATCCTCCCTCGTCTCCAGGGCGCTGAGATCCTCCGTCCTGCCGTCAGGCAGCCTCAAAGAGAGCGCGCCATCGGCCCAGTGATCATTGCCGCGCACCGCGATGCGAAGACAACCGTCTATCAACTCCAGCTCTATCGGTGTTATGCCGAACAGATACCGCGTCAAGCCACCCTGAAATTGAGCCGCCTTGACCTCCTTTTTAAACTGACCGGTATTGGGGTCGACCTCAATATCTCTCCAGGAGTAATGTTCGCTGCCGTCGTAGGTGATGATAAGCGCGCGTTTGCCGTTATACAAGACGATCTCATTATCGCGATCGCCCCTGCCGAATAAAAGATTGCCCTTGACTTCGTCGTCATACATAGGCGTAAAGACAGTCTTCCCGTCGCTCAGTTCCCGCATACTTTCTTCGTAGCCGGGCATGTACTTGGTCTTAGGATCGGGCCTGAGCTGACTCTGGAAGAGCCAATCGTCGATACCCTTAACCTTACCCAGTACTCCAAGCATCCGCTCTAATGCCCGCAGGATCAACAATGCCATCGTGCTCTTCCCGGAGCCGGCCCCTCCGTGAACCGCGCAGAGGATCCCCTTGCCCGTCGGCCTCTTTGTCCACCACAGGCGGATCACCCTTTCGCGGATCTTCTGAAACCCTTCCTCATATGTATCATATCCTATTTTGATGAAATGCTGCCGCACCGATTCCATCATGCTCCGGAATACCCCTATGGGTTTTGAGACCGCCAGGGACAGCTTCTTATTCAGAAACGATTTCGCCTTCTCTTTACGCTTCCTGTTGCTCTCGGGATCTACCCCTTTCTCGATCTCCTGAGAAAAGGTAACGACCCCCATAAAAGGATCTCTCCGGGCAAATTCGGGAATAGATACGTATTCGGGCGCCGGTGTAATATTGAGCGTTTCGAGCAGCTCCAGAAATCCCGCATCGTATTTCTTATCTGCGCGCACCGGAAAGACGGCGCAACGATCCGATCTATTCACGCTGAACCCTCCCTCAACGCGAACGGCGCTCCAGCCGTTGCCGCGCATGAGGATCGGGTTCTGGTCTCCCGTAACATCCTCCTGTCCGCTTTGACCCTGATCGTCAAATTTCGCTATTCTGGATACAGGAATGCCGGTACGTTCCGAATAATCCCTCACTCCTATCGCCTTCTCCACTCCGGCCGGTCCGATCATGATACGAGGGTCGGTCGAGCCCGCGTCAAACCGCGCTTCAAGCATCTGCCCCATCCGGTCCACTTTTGTCCGAAGATCCCTATTAAGCTCTTCGAGATACGCCGGTATATCAACACCGTCTTTGATATAGACGCGTACACGGGATTCACCCGCATCCGCCTGTATCATCGGCTCACCATCAGCCGCGTCCTTAATGTGTTCCAAATGAGTCTGCAGATACTGGACGATCTGCTGTTTCGTCGTCGGATATAGCGCGTGCACATAGATGGGATGTTCGATATCGCCGAGGTCGTAAAGCACGGCGCCGTCTTCAAGGTAGACCAAAAACCCCTTAAGGTCATCATCGGTTGCTCCGACACTCTTAAAATACTCAACGAGCTTCGGAAGAAAACTTACCCGCCTTCTGCTGCCTACGGCGCATCTGACGCCTCTTTTGTGATCATTCAACAGCCTTCTTAAGACTTCCGGTTTCGGGTCTTCTCTTTCGAATGTGACCGTCTCATCCCAATCCGTCCAGACGGCATGATATTCTCTTTCTCTCGCCCCGCTCCAGATGATGGCCTCCATCCCCTCACGGGTGACGATGAAGGCTTCGACCCCGTCGGCAGCCGAAGCAACGCCGCATATGGCCTCGTTCTCGATCCAGTTGACGTCACTGTCCAGGACCTGCGCAAGGCTTCTGCCGGAGGGGTTATCGCCCCGGATGCGTACCATCAAATACCGCCACTCATCATCGATCATCACGGGAACAACGATAAGGCCGTTTTCGAGAAGAGCGAAATTCAGGAGATCCACCTGATAAGGGATGTTTTCGGCAAGCCATTGGCTGAGAGCGGAAAAATCGGGCTGTAGGAGATCCCGCGATAGTACCTTCTCGGTGAACGGCATCAGCGTCAGGATATGTTCTTTGGCTTTCGTCCGCTCTATGAACGGCGTACTGGCCGCGGGTGAGGCGCGTGTCGCGTATTCCGGCGCAACGCCGGTGTAGGATGCGGCCTTCGCTCTTCTCTTCCGATAGAGCGTGCCCGGGGTAAGCGGCGCTGTACCGACGGACTGTCTTTGTGAAAAGGGCTTCGTCAGATCAACGTTCTTCTTAAAATAATTCCATTCGCTTCGCGTGTATACTTCCATGGCAAGCCCGCCATCTTCTCCGAGCCGGTCGGAAAAGAGAGCGTAATAGGTCCTCATGCCGTACCTGCTCTTCTCTTTTGTCGTCCGGCACATAACAACGCGGCAAGTCCGGTCCGCAGATGCCGCGGGCAATGACCTCATCTCCCGGAAGAAGAATTGGTCATGAGGCTGTATCTCTTCGAGGTCCGCGGCATTTTTTATTAAAGCGCTTATATCCATTCTGTGGGTACTTCTATCAATAGATGAAGCAAGCAAAAGCCGCAAGATCCCTTCTATACGCTCAAAGTCCTGAGATTCTATTCCTGCAAGTTTGCTGAATTTTGACGCTGCGGCAAGTGTATCCGCTGTGGGTCCATACCTGAATGGTCCGGCGAGCGCCATATTTGATACGGCCGTATTGAAAAAGAATACGGCAAGAATTGGCAATGTAATAAATCGGTTTACCTTACACATGATCCATCCCTTTGGATTATATGAAATACTTTATTAAACTCTTTTGTTAATCAAAACCATATAGTATAGCATGCTATAAATTTTAGTCAAGAATGTATTTCATACTTTTTTAATTCTTAACCGGAAGAGCTTTGGAGGGCATCGCTACAGGACAACAGGCAAGGACCTTGGGTTCAATGTTAGGGGGACATGTCCGGGATCAAAACTGGGGCTGGCCTAAGATCGACGCGAGAACCGACCCTGTCTATAGTTAGAGTATGAGGCTACCTTAACCTTTTTTCCCGCAATCTGATCTTTTCGCTTACTTTGATCAGAAGTTCCTCGTTCGAGCAGGATTTGAGAATAAAATCGTCGTAGCCTTTCTCGGCCGCGTCAAACTTCGGCTTTTCATAGGTATAGGCGGTCATAAGAATGACCGGGACGCAGACCAGTGTCCTGATCTTCTCTTCCTGCCGTATGACCTTCAGGATCTCGGGACCGTTCATCCCGGGTAACCGCATGTCCAGAAGTACCAGAGAATACGGCACATCGTCATACAGAGCCTTGATGTAGGCGCCGATCGCTTCTTTTCCGTTATGGGCCGCCGTGACGGAAAAGCCCTCTTTCTTGAGGAACATCATCAACCCTTCAACATAGTCCAGTTCATCATCGACAAGTAATATCTTCTCGCCTATCATTATCTCCTCTACTTCTTATCCATGAACCTGCCGCCATCCTGCGCGCTAACTTCAGGTCCGATTCAATTATATAACAAACAATATACCCTTAAACCGCATCTTTTGCAAACTTGTAAAAATATTATTTATATTTCCGGCTTGGCGCTCAAATAGATCGGGCCCCAGCGCTGGAAGCCATTCGCGTGAAAATGTCGCGTACGGAATCCGGCGCGGGCTATCTTTTTTTCATGGAGCACATATTCTCGTCCTCGAGCCACCACGCGCACTGCTCCTTCATACACGCCTTACTCCGTATCGGACAGACCTTCACTCCCCAGCTCGTTAACGAATTATCTTTGTCCATAAGCTCACCTCGTCTTCATGGTGATATATCCGCGTTCTGCCTGTATTTTTCAAGAAGCTCAAGCAATCTCGGGTGCACTTTGTGGCCAAGCGCGAGCGCCCTGTCGCAGCGCTCAATTGAAAGAGAATATTCACCCATTGAGTAATACACCACGGCAAGGTTGTTGTGCGCGTCGGCGTAATCCGGGTCGATACTGATCGCTTTTTTAAGAACAGCGACCGCATCCGGATACCTGCCGATCTTTCCATAGAGCGCGCCGAGATTGCCGTAGGGCCTGGTATACCGGGGGTCAATCTCAATAGCCTGCAGATATGATTCGACCGCCTCCTTGTTCCTTCCGAGGTCGCTAAGAAGCAGGCCGAGCTGTACATAAAGATCCACTTTTTCGGGATCAGCCCGCAACACTTGACGGTAGGCGTCAACAGCCTCTTCCTTGAGTCCGAGATTATTGTACATATTGCCGAGATTTATAAACGCCCCCGCGTAATTCGGGGCGATCTCCCCGGCCCTTTTAAAAAGCCGTACCGCTTCCTCGTTTCTTCCGAGACTGTAGTACACCTTCGCAAGATTGTTATGTATGATCGGGCTTTCGGGCGCGGTCTTCAGGGTCTCTTCGTAGAACGTCAGGCTGTCCTTCCAGACGCCAGAGCGCTTCCACGAGAGAACGCCCAAAATGACGATCCAGAGAGCGATCGCCGCCACACAAACAGCGCGAACGACCCTTCTCGAGCCGATCCCGCTCTTCACCATCCTCACAAAAATATCCGCGATAATCAGGAAGACGCCGATCGACGGAAGATACATGTACCGGTCCGCCGCGAAGGCGTTCCCGGTCGGAATCAATTGAAGCACCGGCGCGATCGATACCACAAACAGCGCGCTTCCGAACACAACCGTCCGGGAGCGCTTTCTCGATATGAATACGGTTACGGCGAGCGCGACAAGGATCGCGACATAGTATTTTATCTCGGCGCGATGCTGTCCGGTGACTGGATGGTACGAATACATCGCCGACAGGTCGACCGGCACGAAAACCTTCGAAAGATAAAACGGGATCGCTTTGAGCACGAAATACGCCCTGTTCCACAGGCTGGTCGGAGAGAATCTCGTCATGGCAGAATCCTGAAAATGCATATTAAGATATCCGAATACCAGAGAAAGGAAAAAGAAGGGTATCTTCTCGAACAGCATCCGCGCGTCGAGTCTTCTTTTCGAGAGGTAGTCAAGGAGCAGAAATACAACCGGAAGCGTGACCGCCATCGGCTTTGATAAAAGCGCCAGAAGCGAGAAGATAGCGCAAAAAAGAAAATACCGCCTCCTCTTACGGGTGACGTACAGATAGTACGATATCATGGCCGGCACATAGAATATCGCGCAGAGAAGGTCCTTCCGCTCGGTAACCCACGAGACCGATTCTACATGAAGCGGGTGGATGCCAAAAAGGAGCGCCGTGATACAGGCGGCCGGCGGGCTGCGCGTGATCAAACAGATAAACCAAAAGACCAGAACGGTGATGAATATGTGGAGAATATAATTTGTGAAATGATACAGAAAGGGGTTCAGGCCGGCTATTTGATACTCGATCGAATAGCTCAGAATAACGAGCGGGCAATAGCTGTTACCGAAGCTTCCGGTAAACATCGCGATAATATTCTTCGCTGAGATGCCGCGAATGACCTCATTCTCCGTTACGTAAAGCGGGTCATCCCAGCCCACAAAATCGTTGAAAAGAGACGGAAAAAAGACGATCGCGGCCGTCGAGGCGATCAGAACAGCGAGCACGATCTTATTGAGATCTGCCGGTTTCATCCTTCGTTCCTCTGTGAGGCGCGAGAAGCTCTAAAAGCTTCGGGTGGACCTTATGCCCGAGCTCGACCGCTTTATCGCAATGCCATACGGATAGCTCATACTCACCCATCGCGTAGTACGTTACCGCGAGATTATTATGCGCATCCGCATAGTCCGGGTCGATCTCAAGTGCTTTTTTCAGCACGGTGACCGCCCGCTCCTGCTTCCCCATCTTCCCATAGGTCGCCCCGAGATTACAATACGCCTTCACGTATTTGGGGTCTATTTCGATCGCCTTCCTGTAGGCGTCGATCGCCTTCAGGTTCAGCCCCATCGCATGATACGCCAGGCCGAGATCGTTATACTTGCCGGCGTCGGGCGGCGCTTCCGTAAGATCCTTTTCGACATGGTTGACGTATTTCTCTCTCTTGGTGAGCATAGCGAGGACGGCCTCGAGGTTCTTCCGGGCTTCTTCGTAATCCGGATTTATTTTAAGGGCGTTTTCATACGCCGTAACGGCCTTCGGGTATTCGCCCGAAAGGCCGTACGCATTCCCGAGATTATTGTACGCCCTCGCGTGGTTCGGATCGAGTTCGATCGCCTTCGTAAGAGACAGCACCGCGTCGCTGACCCTCCCGACATCCGCGTACGCGACGCCGAGATTGTTATAGGCCTGCGCGTACTCAGGATTAAGCTCGATCGCTCTGTCGTAATACGGGATCGCCCCGCCCTGGTTCCCGTTCTTCGAGAACGTGTTGCCAAGGTTGTAATTGGCGCGGTCGCTCTCAGGCGACGCCGCGGCCGTTGCCGTCCAGAACGTGGCCGAGTCTTTCCAATCGAGATTGCGCCGTACGGTCGTATAAGAATACGCCGAAAATAGAGACCCCGCCGCCAATATCGTGATCGCCGCGCGCAGCCTGCCCGGCGAATTCTTTAAATTCACAACCGAAAACCTGCTCACCAATACGCCGAGTAAAATACAGAACCCTATCGAGGGGATGTAAAGCCTCTGTTCCGCTATCGGGCGCCGCGACAAAAAGAGAATGTTCGACGCCGGCAGGATCGACACCATGACCCACGCTATTGAGAACAATACCAGGCGGGACGTTTCGCTGCTGACAGACCGTTTATTTTTCACGAATATCTCCCTGCCGATCAGGATCGAAACGATAATAATTCCCGCTCCGCCAAGAAGGACCGCGGGCTCGACGGGCGACCGGGGGATACTGAACAGGCGTTCGGCGTTGAGCCAAAATGGCGCCGTGAGTAATTTTCCGTACACACCGAACGTCTTTATAACAGCGAGGGCCTTTTCGAGCGCGCCGAGCTGCCGCGCCCTGTTAACCGAAGAGACGATCATTCCGAGCGCCGCTATTTTGAACCCGAGGTACCCTACGACCGCGAGAAAGAACGGTACGATCTCAAATACAAAACGCCTGTAGGCGCTCTTTGGAAGGAATACCAGAGCGTAAACCACCAGGATCGCCGGCAAAGCAAGCGCCATCTCTTTCGATGAAAGCGCCAGGAGGAACGCGAAAAGGCTCGCCGTGTACAAAATCGGACGGGCCGATCTCTTTTTCGATCGCTGATAACAAACAAAGAGCGCGCAGGAAAGGAGCGTAAAGAAGGACGCCAGAAGATCGGACCTGTTCTTTATCCACGCGACCGATTCGGTGTGGATCGGGTGAGCGGCAAAGAAAAGCGCCGAAAGGAACGGTACGGCGCTCCATGAGAACGTACTTTCTTTCCCGGCGCGCGAGCCGTTCTTCGCTCCGGCTAACAAGCAGACAAAAAGATAGACAAGGACCGTGTTGAGAGCGTGAAAAATAAGATTCGTAAGATGGTAGCCGAACGGGTTCAGTTGCCAGACGGCGTAGTCAAGCGCGAACGTAATGGTCCGTATCGGGCGGTAGTGCCCCTTGGTTCCGGGAAAATACCGGTTCCAGTAGGAGGGGGTCAGTACGAACGGGATCTCCGACAACCGTTTAATATGAGCGTCGTCCGCTATCAGGATCTCATCGTCCCAAACAAAAGAGTTGCTGAGCGTATTGCAAAAGAGCGCGGCGCAAACGAGGATCAGTATCGCAACGGGGACAATATGGTTTTTCATTCAACCACTCTTTCCATCGATCACCAGGGATTATTTTCTATAATGGTCACTCCATAAAGCGAAGGATACCGATAAGCAGCCCGGCGAAGAGGCCGACCGCCAGGGCCACAATAAAGCCGACAATAAGCGCTGTCTTCAGGAATCCGATCAACCTTGCGCTAAAGCGGGGCGATGCGGGCGATCTTTCATCTTCTTCTCCCTCTTCGACATAGGCGTTCTTGAACATCAACGTCGCTTTGCACCGAGGGCACTCATGTCCGGCAAAAGCCAAGCTGAAAGTCTCTCCGCAGATGCCGCACAATCTTATCTTTACTAGTTTTTTTACCATTTCTTTTTTTAGAGTTCATAAAAAAGGCGCCGTATCCCGGTGCCTTTTTTACGCTCACGCTCTTTCGCCGATCCAAGCTGAAATGATCCCACCGTACCGTACAAACCGTCTATTCCGAGGCGTCCGTCTGTTCCGGTTCACTCGGCTCTTCCGTGATCTCTTTATCGGCAACAGTTTTCTTTATCTTCGCCTTCTCTTTCTTTTTCTCGCTGTCCTTCTTCCCCTCCTCGGTTGTCACGCCGAACTTTCCTTGCCAGCTCGCTTTCTCATTCGCGGTCATATTCGTCGCGGCGCCGGGATCTTGATTCATGGGGACCATGCTCTTCTGGCCGTTGGGGATCTGTTGAGGCGAACCGCGCGGATCGCCGTCAGATCCAACTCCCTGGCTGTACACAAAACCACTGAACGAAAAGACATTCGTAATAAATCCGAAGACCTCGAGCCCCATACCGGATCCTCTCACACCGCAGATCGCTGATGGGGTTTTGACCTCGAATTTTGAACCTTTCTTCATGTTCTTGAAAAGCGCCAGGAGCTTGCCCTCGCTAAGCTCCGCCATCTGGCCTGACGAGCTCTTCTCTCCGATCGTAAACTTTGAGCCTTCGGCTAATTTTACGACATTCATTTTCTTAGTATCAAAAGCGATCTCAACATAACCGTCGTACGAGGTCTTAACTTTGGATCCTTCTTTGAGGTTCACACCTTCCGCGGCGTCAACCCATGCGTCAGTCGCGTCAACATCAATACTGACGCCTCCTTTAACCAAAGTGACGGTCGCGACACGCCCGCCTGAAGCGGCCTGCGCAGAAGACGCGAAGATCTGAACCGCCATAAAAATAAATAGTATGAAAGCCGATATATACTTTCTCACAAAACACCTCCCCTTGTGTTACGTAGTATCGCGAATGACTCTACTAAAACGCCTTGCTTTACATTAAACAGCCCCGCGTCTCTTTTTGATAATTATAGCACTAAACTTTAATAAAGCAAACTAAATTTGACTTTAAATACGCGGATAGGTATAATTCTATACGTGACGTGTCTTTTTGGCAAACCGAGGAACACTCATTGGAGAACAAACCTAAAATACTTGTAGCTGAAACAGATGGTGGTTGTCTACTGGCGCTCAAAAAGATCCTCGCGAAGAAAGGATACACCCCTGTCTTCATAGCTTCACTGCCTGTTTGACGGCCCAAAAATAACGCCCGCCATGACCGAATTCCGGAGAGGGAGATACGATGAAGATAAAAGTATTAAAAAAGAAGGATGCGACCGTCTGCCGCGTAGGAGACGAGATCAATATTCATACGATCGGCGAACTGAATAGATCGTTCGCCGATATCCTCAAAGAAAAACCCCGCAAAGCGCTTTTGAATCTTAAAGATGTCAATTATATCGACAGCGCCGGCCTTGCCGGCGTGATCGAGTTCTCGAAGAAAATAAAAGCCGGCGGCGGACAATTTTTCTTATCGGACCTTACCTTAAAGGTCCGAACGATCATGAGTATCACAAAATTGAACAGGGCCTTCTCTATTTTCGAGACCGAGGACGACGCGTTCAAAACAACATAAGGGTAGAACATTGAAAAAAAAGGAACGAAAAAGCCGGTATCTCGAGTACGAAAAAAAGCTGAACAAGGCGTACGTGAACCTGAAAAGCGCGTATCGGGAAATAAAGGACTCGTATACAGATATGATCTTTCGCTTCGCGCTGGCAGCGGAGTTCAAGGATGATTCGACCGGAACGCATCTCGTCAGGATCGCCGACTACTCCACCGCCATCGCCGAAGAGATGAAGTTTCCAAAGAGAGAGATCACCATGCTCCGGTACGCGAGCCTGATGCATGACGTCGGAAAACTTATCCTCCCTGACGAGATCCTGAAGAAGAAGGGCGGCCTTACGCCGCTTGAGCGTGATGTGGTAAAAAAACACACCACGCTCGGCGCCGATATCTTCAGTGGAAGCAGCTCGGCGCTCCTGCGATCCGCGCGGGAGGTTATCCTTACCCATCACGAGCGCTATGACGGCACCGGTTATCCGCGGGGGCTCAAAAAGAATGATATTCCGCTGCCCGGCAGGATCGTCGCGCTTGCCGATGTTTTTGACGCCCTGACCTCAAAACGCCCTTATAAAGACGCCTACGGGTTCGATGAATCTGTTGAAATAATCAGCAGCGAGTCGGGCCGACATTTCGATCCTAAGGTAGTACGCGCATTTTTAAAAAGAAAAGAGAGTATCCGCGAGATCTGGAGCGCCACCAAGGCGATCGATACGTTCATCGACGAGGAGCATATAGAGCCCCACGGCCATGGCCCGCGTCGATGGATCGAGCGTGTCTGACCCCGCCCCTGGCGGCGGGCCTGAGGTTATTCTGAAAGGTTCTGTCTTTTGGCGAGAAAAGCGTCGAGGCTCTCGTCAGCCTCCTGCATGTTCTCGAATATCCATTCAGGAATGACCTTGACGAGATCGAAAATATTCTTTATCTGCGGCTGAAGGTTGACGATCATTATCTCCCCGTTGTTCCCGGAGAGCAGTTTTTTTGCCTTGAATATAACACTCAGCCCCATGCTTGAAATATACTTTACGCGCTGCATGTCGAACATTATAACCTTGGCCTTCTGATCGATCGCGGAACGTACCGCCTTTTCGAGCTCCGGGAACGTATCTGAATCGATCGATCCTTCCGGAGCTATGGTGAAAGCTTCGGGTTTTTTCTGCGCAACAGTGACTTTTAGCGGCATCGTTTATCCCTCTGCGGTAGTTTTGACGTTTCTTCTCGCGAGAACCTCGTCGCGTGAAACCAAGAACTCGGTCTCGTCGTCAACGACAAGACTTTTTTCGACGATTCTTTTTGCCGCTAGCGTGAACCGGTCCTTAACAGTTCGATTATACTCTGAACATACGGTCACTACAAGTCTTTTTTGCGGCGCTGTACGACTTTCGGGCGACAACGATATACTGCTCGGTCAATGATTCGCTGATCGCGCCGAAAAGGAGCGCGTTCAGAGCCTTCTTTGCCTTTGAAGCCGACATCTTTCTTCGCACAGCGGTAACGACAAATCCTGCTTTCTCGAACATCTCACGCATGCTTGCTAATGTAAAAAACCTCAGGTGGCTCCTGTCAAGCACCCCGCTATCCGAGTAGCTCCAGATATTATTGCGGAGCATTTTAATGACCCGGTAGTGAGAAATATTCGGGATACTCGCGATCGCGACTCCGTTCTGCCGCAGGGCCTCTCTGTGGCGTCTCAAGACCCCCCAGGGATCAATAAGATGCTCAAGCACATCTCCGTAGATCGCGCAATCAAAATAATTTTCATACGGCAGCGTTAGCGTCTCGACATCGCCGACAATAACCCGATCGATATTCGCGGCGGCGCCTCCGGCGACATCGGGCTCGCGCTCGACGCCGACTACCTCAACGGATCCCCCGCGGGTCTCTTTTATCGCCTTGCCGGTCAGTCCTGTCCCGCATCCTATCTCGAGAACCCGCCGGGCGTCTCCAGGCACAAAATGGACAAGATCATCCCTCCGGGCGGTGTAATAGTTCCGGTCTTTTGCCGTCATGGGGATTGTCTCACTTATCTGCAAATTAAGACATGTCTTTCGTCGAATAATTTATTTTGAGATTCGGCTTCATATTGTCTTTGCGAGGAGTCTCCCGCCGAAGGTGGCGGATGATGAAGCAATCTCAGTCAGAATTATCAAAAGAACACCTCGCGGAGTTTATGCTGAGCGAAGCGAAGTATTCGGGGATTGCCTGCCTGCCGGCAGGCAGGCTTCGTCATCCCGCTTCGCGGGATTCCTCGCAATGACCCGACAGAAGAATAGTTGCTTCGCCCTCTCAGGTGCTTACTGTGGGCAGCTAATTTAGCAGCGAGAAATTCTGTCCAAAAAACAACGGCGGAAAGCCGCGGCCCCGGCCATACGTTAACAACACGCTACATGTATCAGCAATACTTGTCTTTTATGAGCGAAAAGACCGGGTACCCTTTCAATCCGCCCCTGCCCTTCAGGGCCGTTAGTTCGATCAGAAACGCGACGCCGACGATCTTCCCCCGCAGCTTCTTTACCAGGTCAATAACAGCTTTTGTGGTCCCGCCCGTTGCCAGCAGATCGTCAACGATCAGAAGGCGCGCCCCCTTTTGAAAAGCATCCTCGTGGATCTCCAGCGTATCGGTGCCGTATTCAAGATCGTACGTTACGCTTTTCGTTTTGTGCGGAAGCTTTCCCTTCTTTCTGATCGGGACCACCCCCACGCCGAGCTTATACGCGACAGCGGCGCCAAAAATGAAACCGCGCGCCTCAACGCTGAGAACGGCGTCTATTTTTTTTGAACTATACCGCTGAGCGATCCTGTTGACCGCCAGCCTGAACAATGACCGGTCCTTCAGAAGCGTTGTTATATCCTTGAATATTATTCCCTGCTTCGGAAACCCCGGAACGTCCCGAATGGCGCTCTTCAGCTTCGCACTGTCTGTTGCCAATGACCCCACATTCCACCTCGTTTTTGTTGATACGGCTCAGGTCTCCTGACCGGCGCTCAGCGTTGACTCTTTCTCCTGCTGCTGGATCATGTTCCTCAGCTTCTTCATCGCAGCCGCCTCGATCTGGCGCACGCGTTCACGCGTTATGCCAAAGTATTTCGCCGTATCGCGGAGCGTGTGCGTTTCACCGTCTTTCAAGCCGAACCTCAGGCTCAGGATCTTCTGTTCGCGCTTCGACATCTTCTCCAGCAGGTTTTTGACCCGCTCCTGAAGAAGGAAATTCGAGATACCGTCAACTGCCGATACGATATTGGAGTCCTCGATGAGATCCATGAACTCGGCCGACCCTTCGGTCCCGATCGGCGCGTTGAGGCTTGAAATTCCGGTGATCATGCGGTTGATCTGCCTGATCCGCTTCATGGGGAGCCTCATCTTCTTCGCGATCTCGCTCAGTTTCGGCTTCCGCTTCAGCTTGTTGGATAATTGTTCGGTGACTTTTTTGAACCGCAGCATGAGCTCGATAACGTACACGGGTATCCTGACAGTCTTACCCTGGTTCGCGATCGCCCTGGTGATATACTGTTTTATCCACCATGCCGCGTACGTTGAGAACCGGTATCCCTTCCGCGGATTGTACTTCTCCACGGCCTTCATAAGGCCAAGGTTCCCTTCCTCGATCAGGTCCATCATAGAGACGCCGAGATAGCTATACTTCTTGGCGATATTGATCACCAGCCGCAGGTTTGACTGGATCATCTTCTGCCGGGCCTTGGCGTCGCCCTTCATGATCCGTTCGGCGACTTCTCTCTCCTCCTCAGCGGTAAGGAGCGGCAGTTTCTTGATATCCTTCAGATACAGCTTTATCGCGTCCATAGGAGATCCTGTCTTTCGTTATCCCTTTTTATCCCGTTTCTCTTCGACTGCTGCCTGAGCGGCCGCAAGCCGGGCGATCGGAACCCTGAACGGCGAACAGCTCACATAATTCATACCGACCTTATGGCAGAATTTTATGCTCTCGGGTTCACCGCCGTGCTCGCCGCA
>JBDRSA010000121.1:0-6282 GCA_043825275.1 Candidatus Omnitrophota bacterium | reverse complement strand
TTCTGTAAATACCTTCTCTTTAGTCTCTAAAGGAACGAGTTCTATTCTATTTTTAGAGACCTCTACATTAAACATAGAGCCCTTTTTTAGACGCAGTATATTTGTTATCTTCTTAGGAATTGTTATCTGATTCTTCGCTGTCATTATAACTGTCATTTCCCTCACCTCCCATAACGATTATACCACAAAGTAAGGAAATCGTCAAGTTGGAAAGTAGTAATTTCGTTTTGTTCGGGACTTCGCAGCCCTCTCCCCTCCGGGGAGGAAACAGATCAGCTTCAGAAGTAATTTCATCAATCCCCCCAAAGAGGGTATCGGGGCCTTTTCGGCTCACCCCGTTAGAAATATCATTTCTAACGGGGTTCACCGTAAAAGATTACGGCAAGAATTCCTCCTTGAATTTCATACACTTTACTCGTCGGCATTATGCAGGATAAGTTTCATCCTCGAGAGAGACAGACTGTATCCGACGGTAAAAGTACTGATTCCCGGCGATAAAAGATATCTTTACATCGTTGAACCGTTGTGGTATATTTACGCTTGTGATCGGAGGATATATAAATGAAGGAAAAGACACCAAAAAACAATCCAGATAATAAAGATATAATTACAGAAATAAAAAAAGAATTTAAGCGGCATACCGGTGTGCTGATGGAGCAGATGCAAAAAGAGGTTCGGACTGTTGCCGAAGGCCATAGTGGAATTATACAGAAGCTCGATGAGCACGATGAAAGGTTTACTAAAATAGAATCAGAAGTAGGTTCGATTAGATCAGAAGTGGGTTCGATTAGATCAGAAGTGGGTTCGGTAAAGTCTGAATTACAGTATGTGAAAGCGGCGGTTATGGACACAAATCAGACCGTAAAGTCCGTAGAGAAAAAGCTCAATAATCACGAAACGCGCATATCAAAGCTTGAAGAAAAAGTACACACATAAGATTCACTTGTTTGAGCATTCCAAATAGTCCTTCCTAAACATACTTTGTTGTAAAATCTGCTAATCTGTCTTGTCATAATCACGCTATGGGTGTCTCTATCCGCGTCAATCCTTAAATCAAGTCCATTTAATCTCCTCGCAAAAGAATTTGCCAAATCAGAATAAATAAGATACTCTTTATTGAAAAGAGGAGGAGTAGAGTGAAAACGGCGCTTCTGGTCAATCCCTGGATCTATGATTTCGCCGCGCATGATTACGGCATGCGTCCGCTGGGGCTTCTTCGCATCGGCGAGCATCTCCGCAGGCAGGGAAAGAATGTCGTACTGGTCGACTGCGTCTCTGAAGCGGCCGGGAAGAGAGACCCGCGCGGCTTCTCAAAGATCAAAAAAATACACGTTAATAAACCCGCGCTCCTGAAACAGACCGCGCGGCCGTACTTCAGGTACGGTATCTCGATCGGGGATTTCACCGCGAGGCTTGAAAATATCCGCGATGTCGAGACGATCTACGTCGCCAGCGGCATGACGTATTGGTATCCCGGCGTTCAGCTGGCGATAGAATTACTGCGGCGGCGCTTCGGCGGCATTCCGATCATCCTCGGCGGTATTTACGCTACGCTCTGCAATGAACACGCGAAAGAATTCTCAGGCGCGGATATCGTGTGGAAGGGCGATTACCTGACACGGGAGCATTTTTTAGATGTGGAGTTCTCGCCCGCGTATGATCTCCTTACCGATTGCCGCGTCCTCCCGATACAGCTTACGCGAGGATGCCCGTTCAGCTGCAGCTACTGCGCCTCAAACATTCTGGCGCCGTCGTTCACGATGAAGGATCCGGTGCACCTCTTTGAGGAGGTGATGCGCGCCTACCGGTACCTCGGCGCGAAGGTCTTCGTCTTCTACGACGACGCCGTCATGCACAAAAGTACCAACGGCATAAAAACATTCCTCAGGATGATGGCCGCCTCCGGCGCGCAGTGTGTCTTCCAGACGCCGAACGGCATCCACGCGAAATACGTCGATGAGGAGCTCGCGATACTGCTGAAGAAAGCGAACTTCAAAAATGTCAGGCTATCACTCGAAACAGCCGACGAATCGCTTCAGGAATTCACCGGGAACAAAGTGACAAATAATGATCTTAAACGCGCGCTCAGGAACCTGAAGGAAGCGGGATTCGACAAAGAGGACCTGGGGGTTTATCTATTGATCGGCGCGCCGTGGCTCACAATCGAGCGGACGCTCGAGGATATCATCTTCGTGAACTCACTCGGCGCGCAGGCGATCCTCGCCTCCTACTCCCCCATTCCCGGCACGCGGGATTTCAGCGTAATGGCCGAAAAAGGGATCATAGAAAAAGATCTCGATCCGCTCTGGCACAACAACACGATCTTCCCCGAACTCCTCGACCCCACCCACCCTGACCGCATCCGGCTGATCAGGAGTCTTACGTCGAAGCTTAATCGCATGTAGAGATTGGGCTAGTCACAAGACACAAGTTGAGACTGTTGCAAAACGTCATTGCGAGCGACCAAAGGGAGCGAAGCAATCCCTGTCAGAATTACTAAAAGCGAGATTGCTTCCCGCCTGAGGCGGGCACGCGTCGGCCCTTCGGGCCTTCTCGCAATGACGAGGGGATGTTAGCTTCGCGTGATTCCTCGCAAGGACGAGGGGTGTGTCTTTGCGAGGAGCCTGAGATTGCTTTCCGCCTTCGCTGAATTGCTTTCGCGTTCAGCTTCGGCGGACACGCGTCGCTTCGCTTCTCGCAACAGGCTGCGCAATCTCAGACAGAAATAATATTATGACTGAAAAACAAAGCTATGTATATATGGTGGCGAATAAGAAGAACACCGTCATATATATCGGAGTTACCAGCGATCTGCGCAAGAGAGCGTATGAACATAGACATAAACTTGTCGGCGGGTTTACAAAAAGATATACCGTTACTAAATTAGTGTATTATGAAGCTGCTGATTCCATAGAATCCGCCATTGAAAGAGAGAAGAGGATCAAGGGCGGATCCCGCATGAAAAAGTTATTTTTGATCAAGGGCGTAAATCCGAAATTCGATGACTTGTACGATAAACTTTAACGAGATGAGAGCCCTCGCTTCGTCCTTCGACAGGCTCAGGACTACGCTCGGGAGATGGCCTGCCTGCCGGCAGGCAGGCTTCGTCGGCCCTTCGGGCCTTCTCGCAATGACGAGGGGTGTGTCTTTGCGAGCGCAGCGAAGCAATGACAGGTGGGATTGAAGTTACTTTTTCTTCTTCCCCGCCTTGAGCCTCTGCCTGGTGAGACCGCGTTTCTCCCTGAGGAGCCGGGAGATGTTCTTCTGCCGGTTCGATATCTGCCGGTGCGCCATGAGCCGCCTCCTACCTTGACAGCGTGATCAACGCGCCAAGGGACGCGCCGATCACGGCGCTGACAACGGGATTGCTTGTCATCGGGCACGCGCCGGTGGAGCACCTGCCGAAATATCCTATTGTATATCCGATAACACCGCCTATGATAATACCGAGCGCTGCTTTCATCACCGCGTCTTCTCCCGTCTTATCTCCGGCACCCCCAGCACGAACGGCGCGTTGAAACTGCTGAAATAATGGTCGTATTCCTCGGAGACTTTCTTACCGGTTTCGTCTTCGCCGGTAATAACCGTCCGCGCCAGCCGGATCGTTGTGTCATGGTTGGCGACCCAGAGAAAAATATCGGTCGTGAACACGCCCGCGCGCGGCTTTCCCGTGAAGAGATCGTTGGCGCGCCAGAGGTGGAACCGGACGACCGTATACTCTTTACCGATGTCGGCGCCGACCGCCAGCGGCTCCGAATTCTCAAGGATCGTAAGATACCGCCGGAACGAAAGCATTGTGTAAATCTCCCGGCGCGCTTTTATATATCCTTTGAGCGCTTCGGGATCGCCCACCATCGGCATCGGTATCCATTCGCCGATCTTGCTGTAGATATTGCCGCCGACGACCCGCCAGGTATCCCCGACGTTATTGTAAAAATTGAGCATGCGCACCTCAAAATCATCCGGCGCGTTAAAGACCATCTCCCATTCCCACCTGAGGTAGCCGTTCGACGCGAACCGCTCATCCGCCTTATTCTTGACGATGAACATGCTTTTGAAAGAGCTCATCGCGTCCATCGTGTTGACGACTTCCCGTTTCAACATCCGGTATTTTTCGGGCTCGACCGACTTGAAGGCGATCTGAGCGCCGGTCAGCCTCGTCAGCGTCATGAAATCGTCTTCCGGCTTGATAAAACTGAACTGCAGGAGCGCCTTCTTGAACTCCTTACGATACCGCTCGAAATCATCCTTTCTGGCGGCGTACAGCACGGATATCACAAAATCCTCTTTTTCGAATACATATTGCGTCATCCTGAGCGCGTTGCCCTTCCCGTCAACGGAGTACTCGGTGGTGAACTTAACGCCCTTGACGTCGCCGATCTCGACGTTGCTGACCGGCTCGAGAACGATATTCCCCCTGCTGGCGTAATCGGAGATAACAGCCTGGGCGAACCCGCTTGAGGAATTGAACCGCTCCCTGATATCGTCGACGAGAAGGACGATGCTCGGGAGAGCGTCCTCGTAGGATCTGCTTTTATTGAAAAGGGCGAGCGTTCCTTTGATGGGCGGCTCTATGTGAATGTTCCAGTTGGGGGGACAGACAATGCTGAATCCGTAGTCCTCATTGACATAAAACCGATCCGAATCCGTCTGGTGGATCGTCTCAGCCGACAAGGTAACGGTCGATGACAAGATAATGAGCAGTGTTAAGGCCGGTCGTACGAACACACGCGCTCCGATATGAGCGGCCCGCGCCTCCGGCCGCCCGCTGCGCGCGATGAGGCGCGCATCTGTCATATATTATTCTGCTGTCTCCGTATAGGGATCAGCGAAGCCATAACCTTGATCCCTTCGATAAGCTTCTCGATCTTATACGGCTTGGTTATGTAGTAATCGGCCTCGTGTTTATAGCCTTTGAGCACATCCCTGGTGTCGTTCAGCGCGGAAACCAGGATGACCGGCCGCCATTTCGGCTGCTGCTTCAGCTCGGCGACGACCGCATAGCCGTCTTTCTTCGGCATCATCAGATCGAGGATAACGACATCCGGGTCATGTTTCTCGACCATCGCGAGCGCCTCTACGCCGTCGCCGGCTTCGAGGACTTCGTATCCGCGCGCCTCGAGCTGCAGCTTGAGGCCTAACCGAATGTCCGGCTCGTCTTCAGCGATAAGAAGTTTCATTTTCCCTGCCATGGCGCGCCGCTCTTTCTTACTCCGTTATCTTAGCCTTACGAACAATGATCATCCCTTTCATGATATCCCTGAAGTACCCGAAAAAATAGACCTTCTGCCCGCGCTTGAGCGCTCTCGCCTTCTCCCGATCTTCCCGCTCGACATATATTTTCGATTGGGCGCCGGTGTAGTCGTACTGGACCTTACCGGAGCCCGTTCCGGGCTTCTCTACCCTCTCCGCTTTGGTAAATACGATGACATCACCCCAGCGGTCCTCGACCTCCATGACATAGCCGCTGCCCCGAACGAACCTATCCCGGTACTTAGCTTCGAGCTCTTCGATCAGCGCGCGGCGCTCCCCATCTTCTTCCACCTTCAGGGTTTCTTCCAGCGCTTTACCAAATTTATTGTATGCCCTGTCCGCTTGCGCGGGCAATGCTGTTAACAACAACGCCGCTAAAAGTATAAAACTTCGCATTCTGTGTTGATCCTGGTATTGTTCTCAGGCCGCCTAGCCGACACCACCCCTTGAACCGTCCTGCGACCAAAGGGGATCTTTTGAGATCTCCTTCGACAGGCTCAGGACACTGAGCGAAGTCGAAGTGCTTCCCCCGCCAAGGCGGAGTCAGGATGAGCCCTCGAACAGAAAAACTCCACGAGGGCTCAGTTACATACTTTTTTGGGCTTCCTGGATCAGCGGAAGGATCGCCTCAAGCTCGTCCTTGGCTATTCTGCCGAGCTTGGAGAAGCGGAAATCACCCGACGGGCCCCTGTTCTCCCTGGTGATCTGGAGCTTTTTGGCTCCCCCATTATACGAATAGACGCTGACAGTCAAACGGCCCATGTCGTTTTCCCATTCTTTCTTAAAAAGGCTCTCATCCAAACTTGAATCGTATGGCATTGTCCCCTCCTTTGTTATTGCCTGTTAAGTGTAAGTATATTTACTATGTATATCTACTATATATTATATACTTATATTGTAAATAACAAAAGCGTTTATTCTTTTGGGAGCGGGAAGATATACAAACGTCATTGCGAGGAGCTGGCAGATATCTGGCTAAGCGACGAAGCACTCTCGCTTTTTAGTAATTCTGACTGAGATTGCTTCACC
>JBDRSA010000120.1:0-6494 GCA_043825275.1 Candidatus Omnitrophota bacterium | reverse complement strand
GGAACTTTTTGAGAAATACGTTAACTACAAAGACGATTACGTGATCATGGCGAGCCGCGGGTGTGTTTTTAGCTGCAGTTACTGCTGCGAAAGCTACGTCAACAAGCTCTACAATAATAAGTACTACCGGCGGCGCGGCGTCGATTCGATCATGGAAGAGCTGAATGTGATGAAGAAGCGCTACGGTTTTCGGGAAGTGATGTTCAACGACGCGCTCTTTTTTACCGATAAGAAGTGGCTCGGGGGACTTCTTGCCCGGTACAAGAAGGAGATCGGCGTACCCTTCCGATGCTTTGGGAAGATCAACTATTTTGACGAAGAGATCGGGCGCCTGCTCGTTGACAGTGGCTGTTATTCCATTGAGTTCGGTATGCAGACGGTCAACGAACCGCTGAAGCGGAAGGTCCTTCATCGGAATGAAACGAATAAACGCGCCCTTGAAGTATTTAAACTTTGCGATAAGCTCAAGATCCGTTACGACGTCGACCATATGTTCGGGCTCCCCCGTGAAACCATTGATGATCATATCGCGGCTGTCCGGTTCTACCGCGGCCTGAAATACCTCAACCGCGTTAAATGCCACAATCTTACGTATTTTCCGAACATGGAGATCCTCGGTGACGCCCAAAGAGAAGGGCTTATCGATGAGAGCGATATTAACAATATTAAAAAAGGCGTCGTAGGTGATTTTTTTCATTGTCATTCTTTGAAAAACAACCCTTGCGCGGGGGTCAACAAAAGCTTCAATATCCTCCTCAAGATCCTGCCGCTGTTGAGCCCGGCGGCCGTCTCATGGATCCTCGCCCATAAGAGATACAGGGCCCTCCGGTTCATTCCAACGTTTCTGGTGATCCCGCTGCAGCTTGTGGTGGCGCTGAAGAGCAGAGATTACCGCTTTATCATCTATTTTAAATACTACCCGCTGCGCGTCAAACGCGCCCTTTTCGGATAAAGCATGGATAACACCGAACGTACACAACGGTATTTTGACGAGAACGCGGCCCGCCTGGAAGGAACAAAAAAGGCCCTGCAATCGGCGATCCTGGCCGCCACCGCTGCCGCTCTCGACGGAAAGCTGGAAGGCGCCGTTCTTGACATCGGCAGCGGGGGCCGCGTCGATTATTCAACGGATAGGATCGATAAACTCGTATCACTCGATATATCGTCCTGCTCGCTCGAGCGATCATCGGCACATGAGAAGATCGAGCTTGTGCGCGGTGACGCGAGAAAGCTCGATCTGGAGGACGGACGCTTCGACAGAGTCGTCATACTCCACACGATCCATCATCTTGCCGGCGACTCCATGGCGGCGACCCGCGGCAATATCTCCGATTGTTTTCGGGAGTCACACCGCGTGTTAAAAAGAACGGGGCGTATTCTCATTATTGACGCTGTCTGTGCGCCTTTCGTAGAATCGATCGAGCGTTGTCTCTTTCAGGGTTTTCGCGCGGCGCTCGATTTTATCAAGAGGCCGATGGTCTTTTACCCGTCCCTCGGACGCATAACGGACGCGCTGCGAGACTCTGGCTTTAACAATATCGCCTCGGCCCCCCTCGATACCGGCAACGCCTACCTCTGCCCTTTTACTTCACGAATCGGGATACCTTTTAAGTACACGCCCCTCTCACACATACTGATAGAGGGAGAGAAATAATGCTGTCAAAAAAAGTCCTCAAGAACGCTTTCATCTGGACAACGACGCTTTTTGCTCTTGTCATCCTGTTTACCAAGATCAAGCCATCAATGGTTCTTGAGGTTATCGTCCTGGCGGATAGACCCCTCCTCGCCCTGAGTCTGGCGGTCTCGCTCGGGGCGCACATCATATTCGCTCCGATACGGTTCCGCGCCATCCTGCGGTCGTTCGGCTGCCTCATTCCGCTGTCCGAGATCATCATCTTCAGGATGGGCAGCCTGCCGGTTAAAATGATCTTCCCGCTGCGGGGAGAGGAACTCAGCAGAGTCGCCTACTTACGGAAGATCCACCGTGTATCGATCCCGAAAGCCGCCGGCGCGGTCATCGCCGGCTATCTTTTGAATATTTTGATATTAACGGCAATTGTCGTCGGATGTTCGGCCGCCTTTGATCGAACACCGCTAAAACTCGCGCTCTTTTTCGTTCTCGCGCTTTGTGTAACCGCGCTCCCGGCTCTTTTTCGGTCCTGTATCTCATCGGAACGCGTGAAAAAAGCGCTGGGGCCGAAGTGGGAAAAGATACGGGCGCTTCGCGATATTACCGCGCCGAGAACGCTCGTGACGCTCTCGATACAATCGCTTTGTATTGAGCTTTGCAAGCTCCTGAACACCTTCCTGCTCTTCAGGGCGCTCGGCGTCAATATTCCTCCCGCGGAATTCCTTCTCCGCGCGCCCTTGACGCTTATCGCCGCGGCGCTGCCGATAACGCTCTGGGGGCTTGGGACGAGAGAATCATCGATCCTGCTTCTTTTCGCGGGCTTTGCCTCCCCTGAGCAGCTTCTGGGCGCCAGTCTCCTGATATCGTTCGTCAATTCCATCTTTCCGGTCTTCGTGGGCCTCGGTTTTATTAAACCGTTCCTCGACAGGTTTATGAAAAGTAAGGATGGCTAAACCATGATTCCGTCTTCCGTATACCGTATTCCGTATACCGTAAGAAGTGACTATAGTGACAATTCTTTAGCTCCACAGTTACGAACCACGGACGACGGACGACGGACGACGGACTACGGACGACGGACGACGAAATATATTATGACTTAAGGCACTAACCATAGGCACAAAAATACCATGAAGAACCACATACTTCCCGTTGCAATACTAATCCTCATCTGCATCGCCCTCTTCGCCAACACGCTCGGAAACGATTTTATCTGGGACGACGAGATACTTATCACAAAAGACGCTTCCATCAGGAAGCTCTCTCATATCCCGTTCTTTTTTACCCCCACGTACTGGAAGCACTATTTCCCCGGAACGCGGGGACATTACCGTCCGATGAGAACGGTAACATTCGCGCTCGATCATTTTGCATGGGGACTCAATCCGCTCGGGTATCATCTTACCAATCTGGCGCTTCACACATGCAACGTCATTCTTATATATTTTCTTTGCCTGCAACTTGTCTCAGATTGCCGTCATTGCGAACCCGAGCGAAGCGAGGGTGAAGCAATCTCAAAAAACGAGATTGCTTCGTCGCCCCGACCAGGTTTCTCAGGGCTCCTCGCAATGACGATTCGCTATACTACATCCATACCGTTCATTACCGCGGCACTCTTCGCCGCGCACCCCGTTCACACGGAATCCGTAAGCTGGATAAAGAACCGCTCCGATCTTATCACATCGCTCTTTTTATTGGCCTCTTTTATCTTCTTCTCTCTCTTTGCGCGCGGGTCTTCACGTAAAGCACGCGGGTCTTTTCTCGCGGCTTCGTGCGTGTCGTTCCTTTTATCGATCGCATCAAAAGAGATGGCGCTCTCACTCCCTCTTCTTTTGGCCTTTTACACATTGTTTTTTCTGCCAAAAAAGGACTGGAAACGATGCTTCTCAGGAGTGTCGATCTTATTTTTCACATCCGTCTCGTATCTCATCTTTAAGATCACAGCGCTCGGAACGCTTCTTTCGTCCGCGAACACAAAGAAAGAGCTGCTCTTCTTTCCGCACCTTCTTTTAGTCTTTAAAACGATCGGCCGCTATACGCGTCTTCTCCTGGCCCCGTTCGATCTTAACGCTGAACATCTTATCGATATTCCACAAAGACTGTCAGAGCCGGGAACGCTAATCCCCGTAATACTGTGTATTCTGTTAATTCTGCTCGCGATCGTATCCTTTCGCCGCTCCAAGCTTATCTCTTTTTCGCTGCTTTGGATCATCGTCTCTCTCATCCCCGCTTCAAACATTATCTTTCTCTCCGGAAGGCCGATCGCGGAGCAACGGCTCTACATCCCTTCGTTCGGCTTCTGTCTCTTTATGGGAGTCAGCTTTCATTCTCTTCTGCTTACCGTAAAGCGAGACCGATCGCGGATCTTTTTGATCGCCCTTCTCTCGCTCCTCTTTCTCTCTTACTCGTACTCAACATTCATGAGGAACTTTGACTGGAAAGATTCACTTACGTTCTGGAAAAAAACCGCGATCTCCTCTCCGAACAGTGACAGGGCGCATTATAACCTGGGAAATGCCTATACTGACAACAGTAGTAATAAAAGCGCGATTGCCGAATACCTATGGGCGCTCGAGATCAATCCGCTCTACAAAGAGGCGCATACTAATCTTGGTTTTGTCTATGGCATAGACGGGAAGAACGATGAAGCGATCGCGTCACTTCTCAAAGCGCTCGAGATCGATCCGCTTCACATTGAGGCCCTTAACAATCTCGGAAATATCTACACTGACACCGGGAAGATCGATAAAGCGCTCACCGCATATACCGCTATCCTTAAGATCGATCCGTATCATGCCGGCGTTTACCACAATCTCGGCGTTCTGTACAAGAAGATCGGAGATCGCGAACAAGCGGTCGAATATTTTCGTGAGGAACTCAAAAGGAGGCCTGATAGCCCGCAGACCAGGATCCAGCTTGCGACGCTCTATAATGAGCGCGGCCTCTATTACCATCAGCGGAAGAATGCCGAGAAAGCGATCGGGGAATATAGAAACGCGATCAAGACGCTGTATGACTATTCGCCTGCTCTAAGCAACCTCGGCGCGCTCTATGGGATGGTCGGTAAGCCGGAAGAAGCGATCTCTCTTTTAAAACAATGTATCGAGGCGGACCCGGATAATACTGACGCCTATGGCAACCTCGCGTTGACTTACTATAAAACCGGTCAATATGCTCTTGCTGTCGAGTATTGTGACAGAGCGGCTAAGCGCGGCATTACGATCAACCCGCAACTGCTGAAACTTCTTGAGCCGCATAGGGAACAAGGCGCAAGGCGCAAGGCGCAAGGCGCAAGTGGAAATGCTCTATGACTCCGTCTTCCGTATACCGTATTCCGTATACCGAAATAAATAACTTCAGTAACAATTTCTTAGCTCCAAAGCAATGAAGTTCGGACGACGGGCGACGAAATACGGACGACGAAATACGGACGACGGGCGACGAACTAGTCGCTGCTGTTTAAGGCACTAACCATAGGCTCATATATACAATGAAAAATCACGCAATGCCCGTAATCATACTCGTACTAATTAGCGCGGCGCTATTCGCCAATACGCTCGGGAACTCTTTCATCTGGGATGATGAGGAACTGATCGTAAAAGAGCCCTACATAAAGAACCTTTCGAATATCCCGTTTTTATTCAGCACTCACTACTGGAAGCACTTCTTCCCCGGGTCAAAGGGGCAGTACCGCCCGATACGAGCGGTCACACTCGCCTTCGACTATTCCCTCTGGCATGATCGCCCTCGTGGTTACCACCTTACCAATCTCATCCTGCACATGTTAAACGTTTGCATCGCTTATTTTATTTTTTTACGGCTCTTCTCCGGCAAGGAAAGACCCGATCCATCCGGGAGTACGCCACGCGGCGGGAAACTCTTTCCGTTTTTCGGAGCGCTCTTCTTCGCGGCCCATCCTGTTCACGTTGAATCGGTAGCCTGGATCAAAAACCGTTCCGACCTCCTGGCCTCATTCTTCTTTCTGGCAGCGTTCCTCCTCTTTATCAGATGCGTCTCTCGGGCCGGGCGAAAAGCCGGGATCATTGAATATGCCCTCAGTCTTCTCGCGTACGGGCTCGCGCTCCTCTCCAAGGAGATGGCGCTCTCGTTTCCCGCGATCCTTATTCTCTTCTTACTGTTTCTGCGAAAAGACCTCTTGAAAAGATACATTCTCCTCGTTCTGCCCTACGCCTTTTTAACCCTCTCATACCTGATCGCGAAATCCAGGCTTCTCGGAACGCTCGTTTCCGCGGAGAATACATCCGGCGCGACAAATATGTATTTCACCTTTTTAACGGTCTTAAAAACACTCGGATACTACCTGATGCTTCTCGTCTGTCCATTCCAACCGAACGTCGAGCACAAATTTTTTGTTCCGCGATCCATGGGCGAATTCGGCGTTCTCGTATCGCTGGGAGTCCTGATTGCCCTATCGTTCGTTTTTCTTCGATCTCTCAGGCGCTCAAAACTGACCGCATTCTCGATCGCGTGGATCTTTGTAACGATCGTACCCGCTTCCAATATAATCTATTTATCCGGCAGGCCGATCGCTGAGCAGCGTCTCTATATCCCGTCTTTTGGATTCTGCCTTCTGCTTTCGATACTTGTTCGCCGCCTCTTCTCTGAAAATCGGAGATATGTAGGCATAGCGGCAGTTCTTCTTGTCATCGCGTCTTACTCTCTTACCGTTGTGACCCACAATCGCATGTGGAAGGATTCACTCACGTTCTGGCAGAAAGCCGTCGGGAGATCCCCGCATAACCCGCGCGCGTACAATAATCTAGGAAAAGCCTATTTTGAAGCCGGCGACACCGACAAAGCGCTTTCTCTTTTTGACAAATCTATCCGGATGGACGCGTCAAAT
>JBDRSA010000119.1:0-16907 GCA_043825275.1 Candidatus Omnitrophota bacterium | reverse complement strand
ATCGACGACGATCACTTCATCGGCCCACGCGACGCTCTTCAGGCAATCGGCGATAGTATCCTCTTCGTTCTTCGCTATGATCACGACTGAGACGGGCACTTTGTCCATTGTGTAATTCCTTTTTGCTTATACCCACTCATTTGTATATCGTATTGCGTATTGAGTATGTCGTATTGCGTCTGTTGTGACTATAATCTTCTGTTTAATATAAAGCTTGCGCAATACACAATACGATATACGCAATACGAAAAACCGTACACCGTTAACCGTAAACCGAGACCCTAATATATTCTACCGCCTGATCTCATGAAACCGTTTTTTCTTCGTAAGGATCTTCAGCCAAACCCGAACTGAAAAGAACCGGTCGGGGAATTTTTTTACAATTATGTTCGAATGCGCGGGAATGCCGTTCGTATCGACGGAATCTCTCGCGTATATATGGACCCAGTTCCCTTTCCCTGCGATCGACAACGACTCGTCCGAGACCTTCTTCAGGTCATTCTTCCCGGCTGATCCGAGAACATACAGGACCCTCTTCGGAGCGCCCCACCGGGCCTCAAATATCTTTCTGTTTCTGGCGAAATCGCGTTCAAAATTCGGCGATATCCCGAATGAGGAGCTCTCCTCATGATAAACATACGCGCCGCACGCGCGTACGCATCGAAACCCCGCCCGTGCCGACCGGCGGGAAAGATCGGTATCCTCAAAGTTCCCCATGCCGTAGACTTCATCAAATACCCCGACCTTCTCGATCAGCTCACGTTTCAGAAGCATGCAGAATCCGAGCGCCGCGGCCATGTCGCTCGACCGCCCGCGCTGACTTTCAAGGCGCCGGGCGAACTCTTCGATCGACTCACCTTCCGCCGGGCGCTGGCCAAGATTATTACTCGACGGGTTTACGATACCGATAGACGCATCCTGTTCGGCGATCGAGATCATCTCGCCCAGCCATCCTTCACACACGATCGTGTCGTTGTTTAATACGCATACATATCGGGCGCTCGAGCGCGCGATACCGCGGTTGACCGCTTTTATAAAGCCTTCGTTACGCTCATTTCTGATGAGCGCCGTGGCGACGCCCGTGTCGCGATCGAGCTCTTCCAGATACCGCCGTACCGGCTCGCCGCTCGCGTTGTCAACAAGAATGACCGTATAGCCGCATTTCGTGTTCGCGCGGATCGACTCAATGCAGCTCTTGGTCAGATCGAACTGGTTCCAGATAGGGATAACGATATCGCAGCTCATTATAATCGCTCGAGTAATCGCGCGCTTTCCGCCTTTGACTTTTCGTGCAGAGCGCTTATGACATCAAAGATCGATCTCTTCCGGGAAATATTGAACCGATGGATCTTCTTCCGCGGCCCGAGAAAAATCTCTCGAACAACCCCTTCCTCGACGAATATCGCGTCAAATTGTTTCGTTCTTTTCTTTACTTTATTCAGGATAATTTTTATGAAAAGAGCGATGCTGAGCGTTGTCGGCGTATAAACGGTCTCGCGTATATTAATGTGCTTCAGCCCGAGCCGTTCTTTTACGTTCCATGCGTATATCAGATGCTGGCTCCGGGCGAGCGAAAAGAAGAGCCCGGCGAAGTCATGCTTTTTGCTGCTGTCTCCGGAGATCACGAACAGGATCCGAAGCCGCCTTCCCCACTTTGAATAGAACAAGAGTTTGTTCCGCTCGTGCAGATACCGCCTCTTCTCCTCTTTAAAGAGCGATCTGAACGTTGAATCTTTCACGTGTTCAACAAAAACATCCCGGGCCCTGACGCAGAGAAAGCCCGCCCTGATCGCCCGCACGGAATAATCATCGTCGTCATAATAGCCGAGCCCGTATGCCGTATCCAGCGCTCCGATCGTGTCGATCACCGAACGTTTTACCAGCATGCAGTAGCCGCGGCAAAAATCGAGTTCGACGAATGGCTTGTCGAATACGAACCCCTCATTCTTGACCTCAAAGGTCGGATTGACCAGCCCGATATTGGGTTCGCTGTGGGAAATAGCGATGAGCCGCGCAAGCCACCCATCCGTCCGGACGATCGCGTCATTATTCATAAAACAGACAAAGCCGGCCAGCGAAACCCCGATCCCCTGATTGACACCCTTCACCCACCCGACATTCTCTTCATTGCGGATAAGCGTGACATCATCCCTGTCTCTGTTCAGTTTCTTAAGATACGTGCGCGTTTCATCATTGCTCGCGTTATCGATGATGATCAACCGGTACAGCACCTTGGTGCGCGCGGTGATCGCTTCAACGCACCGCCTGGTCATCGCAAGCTGATCTTTAACGACAACCACTATCTCGCAAACCGTCGCGATACCCATTTATCCTCTTCTTTTAATGCTTCCGGCGGCTTCCCTGCCGCGCTCGAGCCAGGAGACTTTTTCATTCGGATCGATCGAAAGGAGCCTGACGCCGAACAGTTTCCTGAACGGCGAGACAAAACTCACGATATCGGGCCCGGTCGATATCAGCGCGTTGAATCGTTTCCGCGCCATTCTCGGCTTCAACCGCTCGAGACATTTCACCAGGACCGTAAGCTTAAATATGACGTTCGGCATCGAAAAGTACGCGATCTTGAAATTCTGATGGGGCTTCAACCCCTCCTCGCGCAGGACCTCTTCCACCGACCGCGCAAGCTCTTGTCTGGGTTTCGGCGAATTGAGCCAGATATGGACCCACGACCACTCCCTGGCGAGTCCATATGAGAGAAGCATGACCGCCTTAAGGTCTTCGTTCCACCTGTCGCCGGCTATTGCCGCGCTGACGGCGCACCTGATGGGCCTGCCCCACTTCCGGTAATAGATCTCTTCGTTGCGCCGGACCCATTGTTCGCGGTCGCCCGATCTGTCGAACGACGCGTGCTGCCGGTGATACACATACGCGTCGCGGATCGCGGCCGAGCGGAACCCCGCCAGATGGGCGCGCATCGAGTAGTCGGTGTCATCAAAACCGCCGATCCCGAACGCTTCATCCATACAGCCGAGCGCATCAAGGACCTTCCGGCTCATAAGCATGCAGAACCCCTGACACTGGTTCATCTCCATATACTCGCTCTTATTCTTCCTGAGCGAGAGCGCGTATTCGTTGATCGGCAAAGCCCCATGACCGCTGCATTGGGGGTTGATGAGGCCGATGTCGGGATTGCTGTCCGCGAAATCGGTCATAGCGGTAAGCCATCCTTTTCCCGGGATCGTGTCATTATTCAGCGCACAAATGAATGGGGCATCCGAAAGCTTTAACCCCTGATTGACGGCCTTAATGAACCCTTCGTTGTGAGAATTCCGGATAAGGACGGCATCGGCCTTACCGCAAACGGAATCCAGGTAGGCCGCGGTCTCTTTATCGCTTGCGTTGTCGACCAGGATCAACCGGTACGGATACTCCGTATTCGCGATGATAGCCTCGATGCACTCTTTCGTGTACTCGAGGTTGTTCCAGATGGGAATGATTATGTCGCATTTTTTATTCATGGCTTTGTTTTCGTCCGTCATTGCGAGGAGCGATAGCGACGAAGCAATCTCCCGAGTACTTCGACGGTGCTCAGCATAAACTCCGCGAGGGTTCTTTTTTATTAATTCTGACTGAGATTGCTTCGTCGGTCTTCACTTCGTTCAGCCCTCCTCGCAATGACAGATCTAATAATGAATACTCCCTCCATTATAAATTTTTCTGTCATTTTTTTTCACTGACATCTGACAACTGATAACTTGCGACTTGCGAAACGGCACGTTTCGCGAAGTGCCTCCTGATCTTCTTCCCGATCGAATCGGTCTTCCGTTTCAACTTCACCGATAGCGGGATCTTTGTCGACTCTTCGAGAACCCAGCGGAGGTACTCATAGTCGACCCCTCGTATCTTCGGCTCGAGCGGACTTCGTGAATAACTCGAATGGTCCCGTATCAGCGATAATCCGCGCTCTTCGCAATACGTATAAAGGTCGCTGCCCGGATGAGGCGTAAAGAATGACGGACTCGCGCGATACGGTTTTATCATCCGGATCATCCTGAGCGTCGCGAGAGCGTCTTCATTCGTTTCGGTCGGTATACCGAGCATAAAATTGGCCCAGACCCTGATGCCGAGACGGCCGCATATGGCCGCCGCGGCGTAGTTCTGCTCAACGGTCGTCCCTTTTCGCAGGAAATTAAGTACGCGCTGGCTCCCGCTTTCGAACCCGATCATCATCATCGCGCATCCCGCGCGTTTGAGAGAGCGCGCCATATTCTCATTTTTACAGACGATATCCGCTCTCGACTGGCAGACAAAAGGCTTGCGGAACTTTTCCCGCTCATACGATCCGCAGAATTCCCGGACCCACGCTTCATCCTCGGTCAGACAATCGTCGTGCAGCATAAAACTGTTGAACCGATATTTGTCCCGAAGGGCCTTCATCTCCCCGATCACGTTCGTTACGGACCTCCGCCGCACCTTTTTCCCGAACATTGTCCGTTCCGCCGGCTGACAGAAGCTGCAGTTATAGAGGCATCCTCTTCCGGCGATAAGCGTGACGAACGGCCGCGGCAAAAATCCGTCGATAACGACCTCTTCCGCGCCGAAAAGTCCCCGATCGATAAAAGGCAGCGAATCAAGATCAGGCATGACGCCCGTAATGATCCGCTCAGGCCGGATGCCGCGGTCAATATCTTTCAAGAGATCGTTCAGGCTTATTTCTCCCTCGCCGAGGACGATATGATCGATACAACCGTGTGAAGCAACCTCGTCCGGCATAAGGGTCGGATGGGGCCCGCCGACAACAACGATCAATTGCGGGTCCAGTTCTTTCGCTATCCGCGCCGCATGAATCGCGTTGTCGTAATCGACGCTCATCATCGTGATTCCCAGGACCCGCGGCTTTAATTCGGCGACCTTCGCGCGATATTCGTCCCAGCCCGCGAGCTGTCTCAGATCGATACAATCGACCTGATGCCTCTCTTTTTTCATGTTCGCCCCGAGTGACGCCAACCCGTGATGTACCCAGGTAAAAGGCAGGCGGCTTCCCGTACGGTTAAAACCGCTCTCTGATATCCCGGGAAATACGAGTGCCGCCTTCATGCTGCCGGAACTTTCTTCTTGATAGAGTCGATCATGCTCTTTGCCGCGTGAAATACTTCGCCGGGACTGATCGATCTTAAGCATTCACGATCGCCGCAGAGGCTGTACTTAAAATTTTTGTAACAGGGCCTGCAGGGAAGGTCTTTTTTTGAAATGACGATGTGTTCGCTCGTCTTCGGATACGGTCCGTAAATATCCTCGTCTACGGGGCCGAAGATAGAGACGGTCTTCACTCCGAGCCCCACGGCTATATGGAGCGGCCCTCCGTCATTCGTGATAACAAGGCTGCACCTGCTCACCAGCGACAAAAACTGACGGAGCGTCGTTTTGCCGCATACGACAAGAGGCTTGCGCTTCATCGCCCGCGCGATATCGTCACAGATATCCACCTCGCCCGCGTCGCCGAAGAGAAGGAGCCTCACGCGGGGATCCTCCGAGATCCGGTTGCCGACTTCGGCGAATTTCTCCCTTCCCCATCGCCGATAGTCGGCGTCCTTCCCCCAGCTCGCGCCGCAGCCCGGAACCATCCCGACGATGATATCGGGGGTCATCACCCCGTTTTCGGACAGGAACTTCTCCCCCCATTGTCGGTCGTTTTCTAAAATATAGAGCGATATATTTTTTTCCTTCGGCACGGCGTTTACGAGCCGCGCGAGGTCCAAATAATACTCGATCGCGTGTTTCCGCTCAAAACCGCTGATATCAAAACGCTTCGTCAGGAACCGCCCGCGGTTCCTGAAATTGAACCCGACGCGGTCGGGGATACCCATCAGAAGAAAAAGAAACGTGTAGTTGCTTCCGAGCGACAGATCGATAACGGTATCAAATCGATCCTTCTTGAGCCGGTTAAAGAACGAGAGCGCGCGCGATAAACACGATATTTTCGAAACCCGCCACTCTCTTTTGAAATCGTCCTTCTCGAAAATATGCATCTTTTCAATGAACGGATGATCCTTCATTATCTCATATGTTCTCTTATTGCATATATAGGCGATCGAGGCGCGCGGAAAATTCTCCTGTATCCCCCGGATAAGCGGGGTCGAAAAGAGAACATCGCCGATCCCCAATGGATTGAATATCAGTACTTTATTCATGGGCCGCTATCCGTATGATCGCCGTTTCGATCCCGCACGCGGCCCAGAAGAGGGCCGCGAGATTCAATGAGTAGAGGTTCGTATCGAAAAAAGCGTGCACCAGGAACGCGAATATCCCCGCCAGAAGCCCGCCCGCGAGAGCGGAGTAAAATCCGTTCCGTATCTTCATGATACCCCGAACTGAGCTGATAAATAACGTGCCCAGGACAAGGAGAAAACCGCCGAGGCCGAGCGCTCCGATATCAGCGGCCATCTGGAGAAAACAGTTATGCGCGTAGCTTCCCTTCTTATTCTTGTATTCATCGTCCCGAACGCGCATGTAGTTCATGAAAAAAGTATTGACGCCGCTGCCGACGATCGGATGCTCCTTAAAGATCTTCCATCCGTTACGCCACATGACGACGCGGTCCCCGATCGAAGCGAGCGAGAAGATATCGCCGACCAGCGATGTCCTGTGCTCGGAGTCGCTCGGCATCGTCGCGTTGATCGCTCCCGCGACAGAGATAACAATGACGGCGATAATAAGAACGGCAAGCGCGCGGCGTATGTTCAGGGCCATAACAAAAAAGAGCGCCGCGATAAAACCGAGCCACGCGCTTCTCGCTTTCGTCAGGACAAAGAGAAAAAAACCGGGGATCCAGAGCGCGGCCCATCGGATACGGCCCGCCCAGGAAATAAGTCCGAATGTCGCGACCGACAGTATGGGCAGAAGGTATATGAGAAGCCACGATCCGAGATCGTTCGGATACGGAAAAGAGGCGGTCGGGAATCCGATGAACGGCATCGGAAAATGAGGCCCCAGATACTTGAACGACGGATAATAATGGAGGACATCGACATGCAGGACGTAGTACTGCAAAAACCCGTCAAACACGATGATACAGAACGAAAGAAGCGAAAACATCAAAAGATCCTTCAGCTTCTCTTTCGTGTCGATCGCCTCGACAACGACATAATATAAAAACGCCCATTTCGCGATCTTGGTAACGAAGCCTCTCAGGCTCAGAGCGAGAAATTCAGTATTAAAAAAGGAGAGGGCCGATAACGCGATGAAGATCAAAAGCGGCGTGATGAGCGGGACGTCCGGCAGAAACCCTTCTTTGAGCGTTATCTTTTTCGCGGCCATGGCGATAAGCGCTACAGCGATAGCTATCTCAACAATAGATTTTGAGAACGGAAGACAGAATATCGTACAAAGCACGCACCATTTCAGGATATAGTCAAGCGCGGTAACCGCCGCGCGCTTTTCGATCAATGCCATTTCTTTTTTCGTCCTTCCCTGGTCGTTTTGACCATCCCGAGCCTGATGCCCAGGCCGAATAACGAAACGAATGATAGAGCGCCGATCAATAATCCATGGACCGGCCGAAAGCGTGTCAACAGAAACGCCGCGACACCGAGCAGAGCGCATATCGCGAATATCACGAATACCGCGCGCTTCTTCTTCAGCCCCAGAAGCGCCAGCCGGTGCGACGAATGGTCTTTTCCTCCGTCAAAAATTGACCGCCGTTCCCTGATCCTCATAACGGTCACCAGCGTCGTATCGAAGATCGGATACCCCAGAACGAGCAGCGGGACCATAAGAGAGGTCGTCCAGACGTACGTCCGCCAGGTGCCGATAATAGCGATCACTGACAACAGATACCCGATAACAAGGCTCCCCGAGTCTCCCATAAAGATCTTCGACTTCGGAAAGTTGTGGCGCAGGAACCCGAAGCACGCTCCCGCCAGCGCGATCGATATCGCCGCGACAACATTCTGGCCGACAAGCCACGCGATCAGGGAGAAAAAGAACCCCGCGATCGCGGCTATGCCGCTTGAGAGACCGTCCATGTTGTCGAGCAGATTGAATGAATTGGTGATGCCGATTATCCAGAAGTACGTAAAGGCGACGTTCAGGTAATAATTCGGAAAGAAGTCCACCCTGAAGCCGGATTTAATAACGACCATAGCGGCGAGGAACTGGCCGAGGATCTTCATGTTCGGCATCATGCCCATCTTGTCGTCAATAAGGCCGATCAAAAAGAGTATCGAGGCGCCGGTCAAGAGCGGCGCCACATACGCCGAATCGACAAGCGATGAATTTGAGAGCATGCCGATAAAAAAAGCCGAAAAGATCGACACGCCTCCGAGAAGCGGCTTCGGATGCGCGTGAACCTTCGTGGCGAGCGGATGGTCCACAAAATTAAGCTTCACCGCCATGCTTCGCGCGAACGGTGTCATAAGGTATGAAACGAGCGCCGTCACAACGCCGGTACTTATGATCTGCGTTCCGGTCATGATTGAGATATCCTACCTTTCGAAATATTCGATTATTTTGTCAAGGATCTCGTCGATATCCACACGCGGGTGAAATCCGATCAATCTGGATATTTTTTCTATGTTCGCCACGCGGTGCCGCATATCCTCAAAACCGCGCTCATACGCTTTCCTGTACGAAACGAATTCTATCTTTGACTTTGAATTCGTCTTTTTCCTGATCTTTTTTGCGAGGTCCAATATCGTGATCGGCTTCGGGTTGCCGACGTTGAAGATCTCGCCGACCGCCTTCGGGTGATCCATTAATTTTATCAGAGCGCCCACCACATCGGTTACATACGTGAAACATCTGGTTTGTTTTCCATCGCCGAAAACGGTTATCGGCTGGTTCAAAAGCGCCTGCCGCACGAACCGCGGGATCACCATCCCGTAGGTACCGGTCTGCTTCGGCCCGCACGTGTTGAAAAGACGGATTGTAACGCTCGGAAGCTTTCGCTCCCGCCAATACGCCAGCGCGAGAAACTCATCGAGCGCCTTTGTGCAGGAATAGCTCCACCTCGTTATGGTAGTCGGGCCGAGAACGCGGTCATCATTCTCTTTGAACACCCGATGGTTGCCCCGGTCCTTGCCGTAGATCTCGGACGTTGAGGCAACCATCACTTTCTTTTTTCCGAGCTCATTCGCGAATTCAAGGACGATCTCCGTACCCTTGACGTTCGTCTCGATCGATTCAAGCGGATTGTTTATGATATAGCGCACGCCGACAGCCGCCGCCATATGGTAGACGCGATCGGCCTTCCCGATCAACCGCTTCATCAGACGCCGGTTCAGGATCGTATCGATATGGCATGAGAATTTTTTGTTGTGTTTGAATTCGGCGATATTATCCATGCTTCCTGTCGAGAGGTTGTCGACAACGATCACCTCGTCCCCCCGCCTTAACAGTTCTTCGGCGATATGCGATCCGATAAACCCGGCCCCGCCGGTGATCAGATTTTTCATGCTGCGCTCCTTACATTATTTTTTTTGCGATTACGTAACGGCTTCAATATAAAATCCGACCCGCCGCGGATCCAGTACATAAGCTCGTTCAGACTTTTCATCTTCCCCAGCATCCTGATCGCGAACGACGGCCTGAAATAAAACTCGCGGATCATCTTCCGCTGGATCGAAAGAAGCTCTTTCGGAGCGAAGTTCTCCGTCCTCCAGGACGGTTCCTTCCCAAACAGGACAAAGGAGTCCCACGCCCGCTCATTCTCAATGAGCCCCTTTGTCCGCATGATCTCATACACCTCGGTTCCCGGATACGGCACGATAACCGATATCATGACGATGTCCGGCGAGATCTCGATCAAGAGCCGCCGCGTCATCGAGATATCTTCTTTCGTTTCAGACGGGTGGCTTCCGATAATAACATCGGCCTCGACAAGACGGATCCCCGCCTCACGCGACCATGCGAACGCGTTCCTCACCTGATCGAGCGTTATATTCTTCCGGATCTCCTTCAATATCCGGGGGCTTCCCGATTCTACGCCGTAGGTAACCCCCTCGCACCCCGACCTCGCCATGGCGGTAAGCATCTTCCGCGACAACGGCCAGACCCGCGCGTTACAGTTCCAGGTAAGCTTACGCCGCGCGAACTCATCGCATATCTCATACAACCGCTCTTCCCGCAGCGTAAACGTGTCATCCGATATCGTGAAATGGTTACAGCCGTACCGCTCGACACACTCGCCGATCTCCCGTTTTACGGACCCGGGACTCCTGAAACGCACGCCCCTGCCCATCGTAACGTCCGACGCGCAGAAAATACACCGGTTCGGACATCCGCGGGACGTCATGATCTCGGTGATCGTAAGAAAGCTTCGGGAAAACCCCCGGTGCGACTGCCCGGTGTACAGCTCTTTTTTCAATAAGTGGCGCGCGGGGAACGGAAGCCCGTCAAGATCATTGATAGGGGCCCGTTTCCCCCCGAAAATAACATCATCGCCTTTCCGAACGACAACGCCCTGTAGGGAGTCGACCGGCGAGTGCCGTGATACCGCGTCGGCCAGCTCGACGGTGGCCTCTTCCCCTTCGCCGACGACGGCGGCGTCGAACGACTGAAATTCCTTCAGCGTCGCCTCCGGAAGGGCGGATACGTGGGGCCCGCCTACGACCGTTACAACACTCGGCATCGCCTTTTTTATCAGAGACGCTATCGCGTGGCCGTTTATAACCGTCGGCGTGTAGCAGCTGATCCCCGCCATCATCGGAGCGTAAGCGCGCAATCGTTCCCCGATCAGGCGCTCGTCAAGCACCTCGACGTCAAAGTCCCATATCTCGACGTCATAGCCGCCCCGCAGCAGATTCGCCGCGATACTCGCGATGTTGAGCGGGAACTGTGTCGCGACGAACGAGACCCCTTTCGTAACGCTCGGCGGCCTGATCAGCACGATCCTATTTCTCATAGCGCCCGTTCCAGTCGTTGATCCGTATCCTCAAAAGCTCCAGCAAGGTCAAGAACGGCACTTTTATGAGATCTACCCTCGAATCCCTTCCGTGCGCCCATATAACCGGCACCTCACGTATATGATATCCGCGTTTCTGAGCTATAAAAAGAAGTTCTACGTCGAAACCCCACCCCTTCAAAAGCTGTTTCGAGAAGATATCGCGCGCGACGGCCTTCTGATAACATTTAAATCCGCAATTCGTATCCGTTATCCCTTTCAGGAAAAAAGCCCTGATGATCATGTAAAAGACCTTGCCGGCGGCGCGACGGAACCACGGCTGAGGGATCCGGATATTTGATTCTCGTATCCAGCGTGATCCCATAACAATATCGTAACCATCTAAATACTTTTCGAACTCTTGAAAGACCCGCAATGGGGTCGACATATCGGCGTCCATAAAAAGGATGCGCGCGCCCGTCGAGGCGAGCATGCCCCGCCGTATGGAATACCCCTTACCCATGTTCTTCTTATTGGTAAGAAGCACGAAATTGTCTCTGCCTTCCTTGAGGCCGCGCAGCACGTTCAGCGTATCGTCTGACGATCCGTCCTCAACGAAGACATACTCGAGAGGATACGTCTTCTTTGAGAAGAACCGATCGAGCCTCGCGACCGTTTTTCCGACTTTCTTCGCTTCATTATAGACCGGTATGACTACCGACAGTTTTTCGCTCTTCATCGCCCTGAAATATCCCTCAGAAGCCTCTTGAAACATTGTGCCGCCCACTGGGGCCGGTAATAGTACGAAACGAACGCGCGCTCTTTCAACCTAAGGATCGTCTCAGGCGTCAGATTCTTGTGCCTGAAGACCGGCGTATAGCAATCGAACTTCTCCCACTCTTTTTCATAGATCTCCGGAGCCACATCCTGATAGTATTTCGTCCCCGGGAACGGCGTAAAGATAAAGAACTGCGCTACGTGGGTATTCAGCTTCTTGGCGTACCGGATCGTCCGGAAAAGGCTCTCCTCCGTATCGTCGGGCATGCCGAACATGTAAAACGCGGTTACGCGTATGCCGAGCTCGTCGCAATAGCGGACAATCTCCTCCTGATGCTCGAGCGCGATCGGTTTCCGGGACGCTTTCTTGACCACGTCCTCGTCATACGACTCAATGCCGACATTAATAACGCGCATTCCCGCTTTTCGCATCAACTCGATAAGCTCTTTATCGAGCTTATCGAGCCTTGTCTCACACGCCCACGTTATCGTATAGCCGCGCTCAAGGATCCCTGTCATGATCTCAACGGTCCTTGCCCGATCGGCCGTAAAGATCGGGTCCCTGAAGAGCATCGCCTTCATGCCGTACCGTTCGATCAGTTCGCCGATCTCGTCAAGAACGTTCTTCGAAGACCGCTGCCGCCACGCATAGGTTATGGGGTACGGACAATAATAACTGCAGGAGAACGGGCATCCCCTGCTCGCCAGCACCGGCAAAAAGGGCTTCTCTTTGATCGCGGGAAAATAGGAATACCTCCTGTACGGAAAAAAATCCCAGCGCGGGAACGGCAGCGTATCGAGATCCGTGATCGCGCGGCTCTCGATGAGCCCTTTCGGAATATGGCCCTTCGCTATGTCAAAAGCGGCGCTCTCCGGTTCGCCTTTAATAATAAAATCACAATCGTTTATAAAAAGATCCGGCATCGCCCCGGAGAACGGGCCGATAAACCCTGCCTTCGCACCTGACTTTCTGATACGGCGCGCCCAGGCCAACTCCGCGGTATGCTCGACCATTGACGATTGAATAAAAACAAGATCGGCTTTCGGGACTCTATTTTCCGCGCACTGCACGGTGTGCCCCATGGAATGAAAGATCGAAGCGATATACGCGAATGACATGATCGGAAGATTTTCCCCCATTCTTTTCACCACATTGATCATACGGGCGGGAAGCGACTTCCCGGCATTAAAGGCCCAGCCGTAACCACCCATAAAATCCTTATTTATACAGGACTTCCTTCCGGAGCTGACATTCAAAAGACCTATCTTCATTGCCCTCGGCCTTTTTTCGCGAGATCAAAGAACGTGAAATAGACAGCGCCCCACGCGCCGCCGGCAACGATCGAACACGCGATAACGACCGCCATAGGGATCGCCGCGCACGTAAAAAGCGGGCCTCCATACCGCGTTGTCAATACGAAGAACCGCGCGTTGGTCGCCAAAAACAGGATCAGCATCCCGAGCGAACCGTACAAAAAATCGATCTGAAAAAAACTGCCGGGCAAAAGGAGAACCGCGAAAAAAGCGCATAGCTGCGATATTCCTAAAAGCGGCGTCGTACACGTGTTGTCGAACTTGCCGTGTTTTTTGAATATGTACATCCACATGAACGACCGGTGAAAGAAGAGCTTGATCTGATTCCTAAATGTCGGAAAATGGTGCTTCACCATAACTGCCGGATCGTAATGGATCGTATGGCCTTCGGCCATGAGGCGCCTGCCGAGCTCATAATCCTCAACCGACGCCGTTCGCAAGCCCACATCGAATCCGCCGGCGCTTTCAAAGAGGCTCTTCTTTATCGCGCCGAGCCGTGTCAGAAAGACGGTAACGGTGTTTCCCGGGGGGATCCAGCTCCGGACCATGACCGACTTGAAACGCGTCGCGAGCGTCGGGTTCGCCGGTTCGACATCATACTCGCCTCCGAATATCTCAACGGCCGGATCCTTGAATTTTTCCCGTATCCTTGAAAGCGTATCGGGGTTAAAGACAACATCCGAGTCGACAAAGAGAAGGATCTCATTGCCCGCGGCTTTCGCTCCGGCGTTCCGTGCCGCCGCCGGGCCGCTGTTCTCTTCAAGGCGGATATACCTGGCAAAACCGCTCTCGGCCACAACATCTCTCAGCGATCCCTCACGCGAGCAGTCATCGACTATGATCGTCTCGAGCGACCGGTCGCGTTCATATTCCGGGCGGATCGAATCGAGAAGCTTTTGTACCTCGCGCGGGTTATTATACGCCGGCGCGATTATCGAAAATGACGGATCAGGAGCCTGAACAGACATCAGCCTCAACTCCTTCAAGAGCTTTTTTCTTGAACCGTTTTTCTAATCTTTTTCTGTAACTCAAAATATCCTTCGAGCTGAGCGAGCTCGTCGAAACGTTCGTTGAATAATTGTCGGGCCGCCCCTTAAACCAGGCGTGCTCGTAATCATCTTTAAAATGTATGTCGTACTCCGCTCGCTTTTTGTAGATCGCCGACCCCGGATAGGGCGTATACACGGTAATATCCACGTCGTCAAGATCGGCCTCTTCCAGGAACGATATCGTCTCGGCGATGGATTCATGGTTCTCTCCCGGAAGGCCGATAATGAAGAGCCCCTTCACCCGCAAGCCTTCCGCTTTGCTCATCTTTATCGCTTCCATGTTCTTCCGTACCGTCTCACCCTTGTTGACAATATCGAGGATTCGCTGGGACCCCGACTCGATGCCGACGCCGACTTCAACGCAGCCGGAACTCCGCATCTTTCTGAGAACGGCCCTGTCGACCGTGTCGGATCGGATAAAACAACGATAAATAACGTTCAGCGAACCCATAAGGTCGCAGATGTGATGCATTCTCGTTCGATTGATCGTCATCGTATCATCGAAGAACATGAACGAGGAATAGCCGTACCGTTCTTTGAGCATGGCGATCTCTTCAAAGACATTTTCCGGGCTCCGCATGCGGAGGGTCTTGCCCCACGCGTTGTTCGCGCAGAACGCGCACTGGAACGGGCACCCTCTGCTGGTGAGAACCGTTGTTGTCGGCCTTCCGTTCATCAGATAATGGTATTTCCTGAGATCGATGCCGTCCCTGTCGGGAAACGGTATTATGTTGATATCCTTGATGTAGCCCCGTTTGATGATGTCATGATCGAAGACATGGCCGCGCTCGTACAGTTTCGCTATGTCGACGATCGCACGCTCCCCTTCGCCCATAACGATCGCGTCAAAATCTTGCAGCGCGTCGTCGGCCCGCGCGGAAACATGCGGCCCGCCGATAACGTAGATCGCCTTGGTATTCCGGTTGATCGACCGGAAACGGCCGACCAGCTGAGCGACGGCGGGAAACTGCGGCGTATTCGAAGAGAATCCTACGATGTCCGCGTCAATAGCTTCCGGTACCGCTTCTTTTCCGTTCAGGTCGAGCACCTGAACATCGGCGAAGCCCTCCGCTTTTAACGACGCGCTCAGATAAAGAAGCCCCAGCGAAGGAAATGTGCTGTCGTCGATAAGAAAACCCGACGGTGGATTTACCAGCAGTATTTTCACGTATACTCCTCTACCCCTGCTTTTTAAAATAAACGGAATTCGTTATCAAAAAAAGCGCTTTCTCGACACGCCCCCGCATAAGATCGCAGCTCACGCGAAGAGAGATCCCCGGATTCAAAAAGCTGAAGTACGCCATATCGAACAAAAATACCGGGTTTGTGATATAATTTTTCATGACGTTTATCTGAGTGAACTCTCTCAAATACTTCTTCAGGATAGCGGACTCCACGTTCGACATCGGGACCGGCTCGGTATATTGGTGCCAGTACCGGTCCTCATCGCCGATAAGTTTTCTCGATCTCGCCTGTTCATATAATTCCGTGCCGGGAAACGGGGTTGTGTAATACGCGGCGTAAAAATCGGGCTGTATCCTCCCCAGAAGCTCCCGCGTCAGCTCGAGGTCATCAAGACCCTCATCGGGGTTCCCGACCATGATCGTCGCGAGCGTTCTGAGGCCGTATTTCTTGCAGGCGGCAAAAGCCCGTATCGTATCCTCCACGTTGATCCCCTTCTTCAGGCACCTGAGGACATTCTGCGACCCGCTCTCCACGCCGAAGTCAACCTGGATACAGTTCGACTCCTTCAGGATCTTCGCGGTCCCCTCATCGAAGAGGTTAACTCTCGCCTGGCAGTTCCACACGAGGCGCGGATACTCACGCTTGATCCGCCGGCAGAACTCGGCGACCCTCCCTTTCCGTATCGTAAACGTGTCGTCCATCAGGATCAGCGCTTCGATATTAAAATTGCGGACCATGTGATCTATTTCCGCGAATATGCTGTCGATACTCCGGTAGCGGACCTGCTTTCCGAACATCCGGTGAGCGCTGCAGAACGTGCACGACGACGGGCACCCCCGGGAGGTCATGATCCATCCGACCCGCATCCACCGCCCCCGGATAACCCCTTTTCGCGTCGTAAAACGCCGTTTATCGAGAAGATGGTACGCGGGTAACGGTATCGCGTCGAGATCGTTGTTCGGTTGGCGTATTCCGGTCGACCGAACCGTATCCCGGTCGCGGAAAAAGATCCCTTTCACGGTCTCAGGCGCGCGGGCGCCCTTCAGAACATCGAGAAGCTCGATGATCGTCTCCTCTCCTTCGTTCAATACCGCGTAGTCGGCGCCCCAGCTCATGACTTCATCCGGCATGAACGAGGGGTGGACGCCTCCCACAACGACCGGCGCGGATACCCCGCGCTCTTTAAGCGCCCGAATCATCCGGATCACTTCGAATTTTTGAGCGGCCATACAAGTGATGCCGATCAGATCAGGTTTTTCTTTTTCCACATGGGCCATCAGCCGGTCGAGCGATCTATCGAACGCGATAATATGACGCGACGGTACTTCTTTGATCGTGACAACGCATCCGTTCCGCTCGAGAACGCTCCCGATATAGAGAAGGCCGAACGGCGGCGCCAGGAGGCCTACGGGGTTAATAAGAAGACATTTTGTTTTCATAGCGCGCTCCCCTTGCCGTCTGCCCGTCGCGACAATAGTTGTACGGCCCGGATCAACGCATACGCCACAATGATCGCCAGAAAAGGGTCCATCGGAGATTTATAGCGCGGCCCCTGGCTCAAAAAGAGCACCCCGTGCAGCATCATGTAATAGACAACCGTTAGAAGGACAATCCCCTTATTGGCGGCGCTGAAAGGCGCCGCGAAAAAGAGACCGAAGCTCGCGCAAAGCAGGAGCAAAGCGTAAAAATCGAAGTGCGCCGAAAACCTGTTCGAGTATTGAGAGCCGCTCAGAAGGGATATCGGG
>JBDRSA010000118.1:0-5476 GCA_043825275.1 Candidatus Omnitrophota bacterium | reverse complement strand
CGGAGCTGTATCTTGTTCCGGTAGCGCCAGATATTTTCCGACGCTCTGAACGCCAAAGCGCCGGGCTCGATCTTCAGCTGATGGCCGAAGATCTCCTCAATCTGAGCTTTTTTTATTTCAACCTGCAGCGGGTAGTCGATATGCTGATAAGGGGAACAGATCATATGATGAGCGCATCGCGGCTGTATCCTGTGTACCGAAGGGGAGAGGACCTTAAGGGTTTTCGCCTCGATATAATTTTTCTTCTCTTTCACGATCTCTACCTCGACCGTCTCGCCGGGAAGGCCATCATCGGTGAAGATGATCTTGCCTTCGGGTTTGGCGATGGACCGGCCGGGGGATATTATCTTGTCTATCGTTATCTGCATAGGAGGTATTATAACACACTTTCACGCAGATTTAGTATCTCGTATCTAGAGGCCATCTCTTAAATCTCTGTGATGGCCTCGTATTGCGAGGAGGCCCGTCAGGGCTGACGAAGCAATCACTAAGATCTGCTTGAAATATCTATTTATGAGACAGCTTCTAGTATCTGGCCTTCCGAATTTTCATTCGGATTTTGAAATGGCCTATAGTCGAGCTGTTCTAGATTCTAGACACAAGCTATTTGATATGGTTTTTCTAGATACCAGATACGAGATACTAGATACGATACGCGACCCGACGAAACTTATCCCTTGTATTCTAACGCAAACAGAGGGTATAATTTTTGTAGAGCATTTTACTAAATCGCAGACGCCAGCAGAAAAGGAGCCGATATGGATTGGAAGATATTCGTAACGACATTCTCCGCTATATTTCTTGCGGAGCTTGCCGATAAGACACAGTTGGTCGGCATCAGCATGACCGCGAAGTCGGGGAAGCCGCTCACGGTTTGGCTCGGTTCGGTCTCCGCTTATATAATCGTTACCGCCCTTTCGGTCCTGGCCGGGGCCGCATTCGGGAAATTCTTGAAGCCGGAACTGATCCGTTACGCCGGAGCGTCTCTTTTTGTGGTGATCGGCGTTCTCATGTTTCTCGGGAAGATCTGAGGGCCGCAACGACCGGTCACAAGTAGTTGCCAGATGTCAGTTGTCAGTTGAACCTGACATCTGACAGCTTAGAATAATTGTTTGATTTTTTCAGCGGAGCGGGGTTATAATGATGCCATGATACCCTTCATCAACCTACCGGTAAAGATCGTCCGTCTTTTTACATCCAACGTCTCGCCGAGCGAAGTGGCCGCGGGGGTTTGCCTCGGCATGTTCATGGGGTTTATCCCGCTCAACGGCCCGATGGCGGTAGCGCTTCTCATCTGTTTTTTTGTCTTTAAGATCAACCGGCTCGCGGCCATGCTCGTCCTGCCGCTTTTTAAGCTCTTCTATATGCTCGGCATGTACAAGCTTACGGGGGCGCTCGGGGATGTTCTGCTCATTAAAGCCGAGATCCTCGCTCCGGTGTGGGGCCTTGTTACGCGTCTGCCGGTTCTGGCGCTTCTCGATCTGAACAATACGCTCGTTGCCGGCGGTGCCGCGCTTTCATCGGCGCTCTCGCTGCCGGTGTACATAGCGTCCAGGAAAGGCATCGTTGTTCTCAGGGAAAAGTATTTCGACAAGATGAAAGATTCGAAGATCGTGAAATGGTTCCTGAAGGCTCCCATCATCGGGAAGCTTATATCGCTTTCGAGCCGGGCAAAGGGCGATCAGCCATGAAGATATTCAATATTAAAGGTATTATAATAGCCGCGGTCATCTTTACTGTCGTGCAGGTCGTTGTCGCGATGGTCATCTCGCCGATCCTCAAGCCGATCGTGATCGAAGCCATCAATAAAAACAGCGATGCGAAGATATCGATCGAAAAGGTGACGGTATGGCCGCTGACATTGTCGTGCTCTTTGAAGGACCTGAAAATATTTGATCCTGACGATCAAAAGGAACGGATCGCGCTTGTAAAAAGCGCTTCGGTCAAGATAAGCCCGCTGGGGCTCCTGTCGAAACGCCTTATCGTATCCCGGCTCAGCGTAGCGGGCGCCGAGATCAACCTGAAGGGCGAGCCGGACGGGAGTTTCAACGTGCAGAAGCTCGCGCGACCGAAAGACGAAAAAAAATCCGCGTCGAAGACCGGTGTATTCGGCGGTATCAAGGGGAAGAAAGATTGGTTCGGCCGGATCTTTGAAATGATAAAAAAGAAGTCTCAGAAAGGATCTGTTGAGAAAGAAGCCGCTGAACAGAAAGCGTCAGGGTCGTTAACGCGTGAGGTAGAAGAACTGCCGCACGGTAAGCGGGTACGGTTCGTGAGTCCGGGCGACAGATATGTTTTCCAGATCAGGGATCTTACGATCAAAAACTCTTCGGTGAAGCTTGACAATGGTTCCGGGCTGACGGTCGATGTCGAGAACGCGGCTTTGTATGTCAAAAATTTGGGCCTGGATCCTGTCGCGGGAGCGCGCTTTGATAAACTTGGCGCCAAAGGCGCGTTGCGGAAAGGCGACGCGCCGGCCGGCAGTTTCGATCTTGATTACTCGCAGAGTTTCAAGCGCGGAAGTCAAACGCAGACCGCGGATCTTTCCGCGAAAGACATCGACCTTGCCGCGGTGGCGTTCATCTATGAGGATTCTCTGCCGGTTGAATTTACGAAAGGCACGCTCTCACTTCATTCGAGCGCAAGGATCGTTGACGGAAACCTCGACTCCTCGTTTTCCCTGACCATGAAGGATCATGCCGTTCGCTCTTCGAACAACAGTCAGATGGTAGGCGTGCTGCCGTTACCGATGGTCTGCGAAGCGTTGAACAAGGTCGACCCCGTTGTCATGAATTTCAAAATAACCGGTACCGTTGACCGGCCGCAGTTTGAAGGATTTCAGAAAATATTGCTGGATCTTGTAAAGCCTTATGCCGCGAACGTTACCGAGAACATTAAGAAAGAAGGTTTGAAAGCGATCGGGAACATGTTCAAGAAAGATCCAAGCTCTCCTCAAGAAGGCGCTTCTTCCGAAGATGCCGCTTCAAATGTAGCGGGATCCCTCAAATCGATTTTTGGCGGCCAGAAAGAGTGATCTCCTTTTACGCGGGGCATAGTGAAAAAGATGACGAAATTTATCGAATTAAAAAAAATCTTTAAGATCCTTCACGGGAAGAACGGCTGTGATTGGGACAGGAAACAGACCTACCGGACGCTTATCCCGCAGCTAAAAGAGGAAGTGGATGAATACATCGCCGCGGTCAGGAAGAACGATACGCGCCACATGAAGGAGGAGCTCGGCGATATACTGCTGCACGTGATGTTCGCCGCGCAGATCGCTTCCCGTGAAAAGAAATTTGACGCCGAAGACGTGATCGATACGCTTATCAAAAAATTAAAACGGCGCCATCCCCATGTCTTTGCCGGATTAAAAGTGAGATCGACACGTCAGATCATCGCGAATTGGAACAGAATAAAATCCGGAGAGAAAGAGTCCCGGCAAAAGGTCACGCGCCCGGCACAACGGAGCCGGCTGCCGGAGAATATAGTTGCAAAAAAAAGGCGATTCAGGTAAACTGAATAAAAAGAGGCTCTATAAAGGTCAAAGCGATGGTTGGTGAACAGGAAATGGAACGGCGAAGATATATCAGAGTAGAGGCGCAGGCTGAAGTCAAGTTCGAGTTGCAGCATCTCGCGATCTCGAAGGAATCCATACACAAGACCCCCGCGATCGCGAAAAACCTGAGCATTGAGGGAGTCTGCTTCATCTGCGAGCGAGATATCGCGAAAGGGACCGTGATATCGCTGAATATCCTTCTTCCGCTTGAGGACCGGCCGCTGCGCCTTGACGGCCAGATAGCCTGGTCCCGGCCGCTCGAACTTTCCAGCGGCAGGAAGATGCGCGAGATCGGAGTAAAGATCTTTTCGCTCGAAAAATCGGACGAATCGAGGTTTGTCAAGTTTATCACCGAACGGGTCGCGCAGGAAACCCGCAGGAAGTTCCCTCCGAAAAAGCAGTAGTAGTTCGATATATTAGTCACAAGACACATCATAGTTACAAGTAACAAGACACATGTCACAAGTGGTTTGTAACATGGGATCTTTTGATAATCATCGCCTCTCTTTTAATTAACACGCGCAAAGAGAGGTTTTTTAATGAGGGAGAACAATGGCGAAAGCGATAACTCTTTTATCGGGAGGGCTCGACAGCATACTCGCTACCAAGCTTATGCTGGAACAGGGTCTCGAAGTCGAGGCGGTCAATTTTAAGACCGTATTCTGCAATTGCACGGCCAAAGGGAAAAGCTGCTCCGCAAGCAAGTCCGCGGCCGATGAGCTCGGTATCAAGCTTACGGTATTTGAGGTGAGCGCGGAATACTTTGAGGTGGTAAAGAACCCCGCGCACGGCTACGGCAGCAATTTGAATCCCTGCCTCGATTGCCGCATCTTTATGTTCAAAAAAGCGGCTGAATATATGAAGAAGACCGGCGCGTCATTTATCGTCACCGGAGAGGTTCTTGGCGAGCGGCCGATGTCGCAGCGGATGGACGCGATGCGGATCATCGAGCGCGAAAGCGGCCTGGACGGATTGATCGTACGGCCTCTTTCGGCGAAATTGATGAAGCCGTCGGTCCCCGAAGATCAGAATATGGTCGACCGGGAGAAACTCCTGTCGATCCAGGGGAGATCCAGAAAGCCGCAGATCAAGCTGGCCGAAGAGCTTGGGATCAACGACTACCCCTGTCCCGCGGGCGGGTGTCTCCTGACCGATCCCGGATTCGCGGGAAGAATGCGCGACCTGATGCGCCATACGCCGGATTTTACGATCCGGGATGTCCAGTTCTTAAAGTTGGGGAGGCATTTTCGGCTTTCGAGTGAGGCGAAGCTCATTGTGGGACGAAATCACGAAGAGAATATGAAGCTGCTTTCGATGGCCCAGGAAGATGACTTCTGCTTTCTCCCGACCCAGGTAAAAGGGCCTGCCGGTATTGGAAAAGGGGTTTTTAAGGAAGACCTGATCCATATCGCCTCCGGCATAGTCGCCCGGTACAGTGATGGTGAATCTGATAGACAGTACCTGATCTCGCACCGGAGGGCGTCCGCTCAAGAACCTACCGGGATCCTCACATTTGCGGCGAAGGACGATCATCTGTCCGTGCTGAGGGTATAGTCCCCCAAAAAAAGTAAATTCTGTAATAGTTCAGCCTTAGGAAGCGCGCCATACGGCATAAGGCCCTGCAAGAGTCTCAAAGGGGGTATCGGGGCCTTGTAGGCGAATAAGTCCGACGTAGAATTTCACACTTTACGAGTCGGATCCAGGTATATAAAAACAATCATTTTCCGTAAGCCGACGAGTAAAGTGTATGAAATTCAAGGAGTAATTCTTGCCTTAATATTTTACGGTGAGCCGAAAAGGCCCCGATACCCCCTTTGGGGGGATTGATGAAATTACTTCTGAAGCTGAGAACTATTACAAAATTCTTGACATAGAGGTCGATTGATGTTATACTTTACTAAGCTGATAAACATAATGAAC
>JBDRSA010000117.1:0-18758 GCA_043825275.1 Candidatus Omnitrophota bacterium | reverse complement strand
GGGTCAATATGCTTTGTGGTTTATCAGAGATAAGGAAAAACGCGAAGTGGATTTTTTAGTCTCACGTGATAATAGACCATGGTTTCTGGTCGAGGTAAAATTATCCCCAAAAGATAGAATAAGCAAGAATTTGGTTTACTTTCAAAGAAAAATTAAAGCAAAACACGCGTTCCAGGTAATATTTAACATGGAATATGTTCCTAAGAATTGCTTTAAATATACAGAGCCTATTATTGTACCTGCTCAAACGTTTTTGAGCCAATTGGTTTAATTGCTATTAGCCCGTAACTGAGTCACCAGTTCGAGTCCTACTGGGGGTAGCAAAGAGATAGGGTAGCGGATTGCCCCTATTGACATAATAGACGTCATATGGTATGATATATGACGATAGATGAGTCATATGGGTAATAATAAAAATCGATACATAGCGCGGTATCTTGATGTTCCGGGCCTTGTCGGGAAAAAGTCGTATTTTTTGCTGGGGCCGCGGCAGACCGGAAAGACTACGCTTATTAGAAAGGCTCTTGCCGGCTGCAAAGTGTATGACCTGCTCGATTCGGCGACTTTTGTGACTCTGAGCAGGTCTCCCGGGAGGATTACCCAGGAGCTTGGAGAAAAGGACAGGATCGTTGTAATCGATGAGATCCAGCGCTTGCCGGTTCTTTTGAACGAAGTGCACCGTCTCATTGAGGAAAAAGGAGTAGCGTTCCTCCTGACAGGATCAAGCGCGAGAAAGTTGAGGCGCGGAGGGGTAAACCTATTGGGCGGCAGGGCAAGGATACAAAATCTGCATCCTCTCACATCAAACGAACTTAAAGAAGATTTCGAGCTTTCAAAGGCGCTCAGCAGAGGGCTGCTGCCTTCTCTGTACTTTTCTGACGATCCGGACGCGGACCTTCAGGCTTATACAGGACTTTACCTGCGGGAAGAAGTGATCGCCGAAGGAGCAATACGCAATATCCCCGCCTTTAGCCGGTTTCTCAAAGCAGCTTCGTTTTGTAATGGAACGATCGTGAATTTTACGAATGTCGCCAATGACGCGCAAGTCGCGAGGACGACGGTATATGAATATTTCGATATCCTGAAAGATACCCTTATTCTGCATGAGGTGCCTGCCTGGAAAAAGTCAAAAAAGAGGAAGCCGTTAAGCTCATCAAAGTATTATTTTTTCGATACGGGTGTTGTTCGCGCGCTGCAGGGCCGTGTAATATGCCCCGGAACGCCCGAATATGGAGAAATGTTCGAGACATTTATTATGCACGAGCTGCGTTCGTATATCAGTTATATTTCAAATGAGGCGCTGCAGTATTGGCGATCCGCTTCCGGTTACGAAGTGGACTTTATTTTAGGGGATCATACCGCCATCGAGGTCAAAGCGAAAGAAAATGTGCCCGATCGGGATCTGCGGCCGCTTGCGGCGATCGCGGAAGAGAAGAAATTGAAACGGTACATTTGCGTGAGCCTTGAAAAGACCGGCCGCGTGGTCGGACCGGTTATGGTACTGCCGTATCGGGAGTTTCTCAGCCGTTTATGGAATGGCGAGCTCAAATAAGTTGGAGTAAGGGGCGGTTCGCGAACCGCCCCTACTCCCCAAAGCAAAAGAAGGGGAAATCGTAATGCCGATATATGAGTATCAATGTAAAAAATGTAATACGATAAGCGAATTTCTCGAAGGGGTCACGAGTGAGAAGGTGAAGAAGGTCTGTTCATCTTGCGGCGGCGCAGAGCTTGAAAAGGTCTTCTCTACGATGAATTTTACGATAGGCGGATCAAAGCCGGCTTCGAAATGTCAGGATATCTGCGGTAAGAGCGCGCCCGGGGGCATGCCGCCGTGCGGAGGTTGTCCGGCTAGTTAGCCGGTTTGCCGGTTTGCCGGTTGAAAAAACCCAAGTCGTCTCAGTCAGAATTACCTAAAAGCGAGATTGCTTCGTCAGTCGCTTCGCTCCTTTCTCGCAATGACGGGAGGTTTTGAGATGCTTCGTCACTTCGTTCCTCGCAATGACGGTTAGCAAAACTCGCAATACGCGATACGACATACGCAATACAAGATTAAATATAGAAAGGCAAAACCAATGGAATGCAGATCGAAAGAGAACGCGAAGTACTGCAACTGCTCGTACGAGCCGTGTAGCAGGAAGCATATTTGCTGCGAATGTTTGCACTACCACCGCAAAAGCGGCGAGCTTCCGGCCTGCTATTTCCCCGACGATGTAGAGCGGACCTACGACCGTTCGATCGGGAATTTTATCAGGACGTACGGGAAGAAGTAATTGTTAGAAAAAAGTTTCGTCATTACGAGCCCGCCATTTGGCGGGCGAAGCAATCTCCCGAACGAAGAGAGGGTCTTTTTTGGTAATTCTGACAGAGATTGCTTCGGGCACTTCGTGCCCTCGCAAAGACGGGAAAGAGGAGGAGTTCGCAATGACGAAAAGAGGATCCCAAGCGAAGGGTGCACCCACGATACGCCGTATTATCGATGAACTGCGGGAGCATATGCCGTTTACGATCGTGGGGGCTTTGAGCGGTATTGTGGTCATGGTGCTTTTCCGGAACATCTCTCCCGCTGTCTCGTATAAGCTCTTCTATGTTTTTCACCCCCTGCATGTCGTTTTGAGCGCTCTGGTAACGGCCTCCATCTTTGAACTTCATCAGTGTAAGGCTGACCACTCGAAGTGCAATCTGCCCATCCTGCTTTTTGTCGGGTACGTCGGCTCGGTCGGTATCGCGACGTTGAGTGATTCTCTGATCCCGTATCTCGGGGAGTTCCTTCTCGGTATGCCGCATCGTCACGCGCATATCGGTTTTATCGAGGAATGGTGGCTGGTGAATCCGCTGGCGATCCTGGGTATCGCGATCGCGTATTTCAGGCCGTCGACGAAATTCCCGCACGCCGGGCACGTCCTGGTCAGCACCTGGGCGTCGCTTTTTCATGTGCTTATGGCGCGAGGTGAGGCGATGTCACTCTTATCGTACATCGGGACGTTCTTTTTCCTCTTTATCGCCGTATGGCTTCCGTGCTGTATCAGCGATATCGTTTTCCCGCTGCTCTTCGTGAAGGACAGGAAGAATATCCCGCCTCATAGGCATTAGGCCGCGGAGCGCAAAGCGCATAGAGCATATTGGTCCACAGTCGACAATCGCCAGTTGCCGGTGGCAAGTAGGCCTACAGGCAAAGCCAACCGGACACTGGCAGCTGACAACTCACTGAATGTGACTTGTGACTAATATTCGACATACGCAATAAAGCGCTGTCTCAAAACGTGCTACCCCGCATTGAATTCTCTTGACAGAGCAATTGTATTATGTTAAGTTACATAATGTAAACTTACATAATATAGCCTTACCCCCTACCACAAGAAAGGCATAAAAAGAGGTAACAGATGAAGAATCCATTTATATTTGGTGACGTAGTCAAAGGAGAATATTTTACGAATAGAGAAGAGGAGATTAAAGAATTAACCTTAGACCTCTTAAGTGGGCAAAACATACTGCTTTTTTCACCTCGCAGATACGGAAAGACTTCTTTAATTCTCAAGGTGTTAGATAACCTAAAAAAAGAAGATGTAATCCCTGTATATGTAGATCTGTTTCGTATTACATCTGTTCATACTTTTGTAAAAATTTATACCGCGGCTATTACTAAAGCGAGCGCTACCAAACTTGAGGAAGCGGTACAATTTTTAAAAACTAATTTTCCTACCATAGTTCCTAAGGTGGTCGTTAAGACAAGCGAGCCTACAGAATTTGAATTTGACTTTGAAGCTGCCAAAAAGGATATGGATAAGGTCCTCGATGATTTATATGATTTGCCGCAAAAGATAGCCACTAAAAGAAAGCGGCAGGTCGCTATTGTCTTTGATGAATTTCAGGAAATCGCGGAATTAAAAATGCCTATTGAACGCTCATTACGCGCTAAGATACAACACCATGATAAAGTTGCTTACTGTTTTATGGGCTCAAAGCGGCACCTTTTAGATGAATTATTTTTAGATAAGAATAAGCCGCTTTATCGCATTGCCAAATCCGCGCCATTAGGGAAAATCCCCGCGGAAAAATTTAAAACCTTCATTCATTCAAGATTTAAGTCAGTGGATATGGGTATAGAAAAAGGCTTGATTGAGCAGATCTTAAAACTTACCGCCTGTCATCCCTATTATACCCAGCAGATCTGTCACGAAATATTTAATATCTGTTTTTCTAAAAAGGAACTACCTACAATAACTCCTAAAGACATAGAGCAATCTTTGGATAAATGCATCTCGGCGCAGTCCTACGCGTATTCTACAATCTGGGATGGGCTTGCTGGAAAGCAAAAAGATTTAATCTTGGCCTTAGCCCTTAATCCAGAAGCAAGTATATATTCTCAGGAGTTTTTAACTGAACACGAGTTAGGCGCGCCTGCTACAGTCCAAACAGCAGTAAAGGCCTTAGAGAAAAAGGGCCTTTTGGACCGTCAAAATGGCAGCTATTCTATCTCAGACATTTTCTTTGTGGAGTGGATAAAGAAAAAAATTGCCTGATATGCAAGATTAACCCGGGAAAAGAAAATCCCTGCTTTTCGAGTTGGCGGGCAATCGGAGGAGAGAGGAAGGTACTTGTGAGATTTGGATCAATGTATTGTGATGCCAAATCATGCGCATGGAATTATTTGTATAAAAGATATCTGTAGGGGCGGTTCGCGAACCGCCCCTGCTTCTAATGATATACGGATTTCGCAATACGACATACGATATACGCGCGACGAACGACGATAAACGACATACTCAATACGACCCCCCCCTTGCCAATGAAGCGAATAAGTGGTATAATTGCTTCATAAAGTGAAGCGATTAGAGGTGATACATGCCGTACATCTGGAAGCGGAAAGAGTGGCCGAATTTTAAATGGCAGAGCGATCGGCTGATCAATAGCCTGAGCCGGGCGCGACTTGCGCAGGGAAAACTGCTGAGCGAGATCCGCTCGCTGGGATTGGACCTGAGCCAGGAATCGAGGTCGGAAATACTGATCGAAGAAGCTGTCAAGACTGCCGCTATTGAGGGGCTCCGGTTGGACAGGGAAGCGGTTCGCTCATCGGTTGCAAGGAGACTGGGGCTGCCCACGGCGGGGCTGAAGCCGCCCGACCGGGACGCGGAGGGGCTGGTCAGCGTGATCCTTGACGCTACGATGGGGTACAAAAAACGGCTGACCGCGAAGCGTTTACGATCCTGGCAGGCGGCGTTATTCCCGACCGGGTTTTCCGGATTGACAAAGATCCGCGCCGGACAGTGGCGCGGGCCCGCGCCTATGCGCGTTGTGTCGGGGCCGATCGGTCGGGAGAAGATCCATTTTGAGGCGCCCGGCGGCGATAAAGTAGCTTCAGAGATACAAAGGTTCATACGCTGGTGGGAGGCCGGATCAAAAGGTACCGACGGGTTATTGAGAGCCGGTGTCGCGCATTTATATTTTGTCACCATCCATCCGTTTGAAGACGGCAATGGACGTATAGCGAGAGCGCTGTCGGATATGGCGTTGGCGCAGGATGAGAATTTCGCGAAACGATACTACTCCCTTTCCGGCAGGATAATGAAAGAACGGAAGGCGTACTACGATATTCTGGAGCGAAGCCAGAGAGGTTCGCTTGATGTAACAGAATGGCTGATCTGGTTCCTTACCTGTTATCTGCGCGCCGTGGAAGATTCGGAAGTCGTTATCGGCAGAGTGTTATTAAAAGCGAAATTTTGGCAAAAACACGCTCAGATCATGCTGAACAAAAACCAGCAGAAGGCGGTCAATCGGCTGTTGGAAGAAGGCCCCGATGGGTTTGAGGGCGGTTTGACAACAAGAAAATATGTGTCAATGACCCGGGTAAGCAGAGCTACAGCCTACAGAGATATCGCTGAAATGGTAGAGAGAAAGATCCTGAGGCGCAGAAAAGCGAAAGGGCGAAGCGTTTCGTATGAGATCGTTGTTTCTTGCTAGTTCAGAGTACAGAGTTCATAGTTCATAGAATTCGAAGTAACAAGCCAACGTAATACGATATACGGACGACGATAAACGACATACGAAATGCCCGCGCTCTGTTAATCCTCCCCTCTCAAGTGTGTTGACAAGCCTGGCAATAAATGTTACGATATATTTCGTAACGAAATGTATCGTAATGATGGAATTGGAGGTTCGCGATGAATCCGTTCAGATTCGGTAATGTAGTAACGGGGGAATATTTTACTGATCGAAAGAATGAAATAAAAGAGATAGTCTCTGAAATAAAGGCCGGCCAGCATATGGTGATTATGAGTCCGCGCCGCTATGGTAAAACCAGCCTGGTGAATGAAGCGATGAAAGCCAGCGGGGTGAAATGGATCAGGATTAACATGGAGTTAATTGCCGACGAAGTTGACCTGGCTAATTACTATGTTAGAAATGCCCTGTCATTAAGTAAATTTGAAAAAATAAAGCACTACCTGAAGAATCTAAAAATACAGCCTTATATCCAGATCCAGCCGACAACAAATGAGGTTTCCGTATCGTTCAGCGCGGAGACGAGAAACATCTCAACGCTTCTCTCGGACAGCCTCCAGCTTCCTGAAACAATTGCCGGGAGCATGAAAAAGAGGGTCGTAATTGTCTTCGATGAATTCCAGGAAATACGCAGGATCTCTCCTATGCTTGAACGAAAAATGCGCGGGATATTCCAATATCATCAAAACATACTGTATATCTTCATCGGAAGCCAGGAAAGCATGATCCGGGAAATTTTCCAGAACAAGAAGAACCCTTTCTATAAATTTGGCCGTCATATGAACCTGCGCAAGATACCTGAGGATGAATTTTCAGATTTTGTCATAAAAAGATTTTCCTCACAGCATATAGACGCTCGTGAAATTGTAAAAGAAATTTTAATATTTACTGATTGCCATCCTTATTATACTCAACAATTGTGCCATGAGATCTACCTGTTAAGCGGGAAAAAAATTCTAACAAAAGGCGTGATAAATAAGGCTGTTGACCAAATTGCCACAGAACACCACGCGGATTATTCCCGATGGTGGGGTAGTTTAACGAATACCGAACGGAAAGTTATTATAGGCATTACTTCGGGTGATCATAATCCCACCTCACAGGGATTTATAAGAAAATACGGGATCAAGTCAGCCAGTACTTCCGGCAGCGTGGTGAGCAAATTAATTACCCTGGGAACATTAGTAAAAAAGAATGAAGAGAAGATCAAGATAGAGGACCCCTTCTGGAGAGAATGGATCTTGAAGAATCGACGATGAAAAATTAGCGATCGGTAACAACTTTCAATAAAATCAAGAAGCCGCCGCTGTAAGGCGCGAGAAAATATGTGTCAATGACCCGGGTGAGCAGGGCTACAGCCTACAGATCCCATCCCAAGGTTATCCGATACATTTAAAATTCATTCCAGGATCCTTGACAGTTCGGTATAAATATTGTATACTTATATACAGTAAATTGTATAAAATAGTACAAAATATTGTATGGAATATAGACTAAACAAACAAAACTTGTTTGATACGCTCAGCGTTTGGAACGGTTTTCTGAAGCGAAAAGTTACCATGATCGCCTGCGGAGGGACTGCCCTCACTCTTTTAGATATCAAACCATCAACCAAAGATGTCGATCTTCTCATTCCGCGCGAAGAAGAATATGCCTATCTTGTAAAAGTTATAGAGCAGCTCGGCTATAGGGCAGCTTCGGGTTCAGGATGGGCAAGAGATGACGGTTTTATTTTTGATCTTTTCCGCGGGAAATCCGTTCATACTACAGAGTTGTTGGATTCGCCCCTTATCGATCGTAATCATATACCCATAAAACAATACAGTAGTATTTACCTTGGAGTTCTCAATTATTACGATATTTTTATCAGCAAATTGTTTCGAAGCGCTTCTGTTGACATAGAAGATTGTTTGCTGCTTTTAAAAAACAAAAAGAGGGAGATCGATATTAAAAAGCTCATAGCTCGTTTTGAAGAAACCGCTTCCTATAATGTTTCGGAGGATACATTGATCAAAAACCTTGAACATTTTATCAAACTCATTAAGAAGAAAGGGCACACATGGTAAATGACGCTAATTTATCGAAACGATTAAAAGCGCTTGGATTTCCGCTTTTTGAAACTGATCAAAAAACAGAAGATGTCAATCGCACCCTCGCGGATGTTGTCAAATCTCATAACCTCCGCTTCTGGGAAGGGTTTCCGGTAATGCTGGCGAATAGCGCTTTAAAAAGCCGCTTCGATCATAATAAAGTGATACGTTATCTCAAAAATCCATCTGATAGATCTTGTTTCAATTCTTTGATCGTGTTGTCATTAGCGCTTTATAAGGCGCTTGGTTTGGTATTTACCTGGAGCGGCTCGTTATATGCCACGCTTACTGCCAGGCATAAGAAGGAACACGATCTATTCATTAAGAAAATAAGAAAAAACGATGAGCTTGAATTTGGCCATTACACTATATCGGCGGAACGGTTAAAGGTGACTTTTAAAAATTATTTTACTCAGTCAGGACAAAAACTTAACGAGCTTCTTTTGAAGAAGGAGGAGCTTGAGGTTGAATACGCTCTCTCGCGGGTATTTTCCCCAAAACAGAAGGAGTTGTTTCTGAAAAAAATAAGAGGCGAATATTTGACTAAAACAGAAAGAGAGTATTACTCGCGAGCTGTTAAAAAAAAGGTTCTTGCTCTGGCTAATCCGGAGCTGCATCGCCTTGCCGGTACATTGCTCCATTAAGGGGGTAGATAGTAGCCGTAAGTCATCGCTGTCTTAATTAGCTTTCTGTCATTCCCGCGAAAGCGGGAATCCGGTCCCCGCTTCCGCGGGGATTATAATGATTTGGATGCCTGCCGGCAGGCAGGCAGGGGTGAGAGGAAGTGACATTAAAATTTATAGCTATATTACAAAGTAAGTAAATATAATCTTTTTACTTGCTTTTACTTGCTTCTTATGATATACTTTAATAGAAAAGGTTGAAAGAAAGAAGGTGGTATGGATGGAGACAGTTAAAAATAAAAAAGAAAATGTAACTCTTAGAATGGACCATGAATTAAAAAAGCGCCTTGAGTTTATCGCTAAAGAGGAGAGACGCAGCTTTAGTAATCAAATTAATGTAGCTATAGAGGAATGGGTAAGAATAAAAAATGAGTTACATCCTCAATTTATCAAAGACATTAAGGAAGCGCTCAAATCTGGGAAGCATGAACCAGTTTGGAAAGGATAATAATTGAGCTCAAATTTTCCTTACCAACAGAACGCCTATCCTGGGTATAACCGCATAAAAAAGAAATTTCCCTCCTTACTTAGGAAGAAATTGAATGAAGTAGAAGACGAGATAGCTAACAATCCTTCACTGGGCGAAGAAAAGATAGGCGACCTTAAAGGAGTACGAATATATAAATTTAAAGTATTTGACCAACAGATTTTATTAGCGTATCAAGTAGATAAAGATAAAGAAGCGGTCATCTTTGCGGTTGTGGGCGGCCACGAAAATTTCTATAGGGATTTAAAGCACTATTTAAAAAAATAAAGTCATGGAATTATTTGTATAAAAGATATCTGTAGGGGCGGTTCGCGAACCGCCCCTACTATTACGCTGTAAAGTTAATTCTTAAACCTTTGTCATTCCCGCGTAAGCGGGAATCCATGTTTTTTGTCGCTCTTTCGTTGGCGGAGACAAAAATCCAGTGTAAATTGCCATGTCCTGGATTCCCGCTTTCGCGGGAATGACAATAATGCTAATTTGGACAGTTATGATACGACATATGAACGATGCGATACGATATACGCAATTCGAAATTCCTTCTTGACAAATCGCGGGGCAGCGGGTATACTTATTGATGAAGATAAATATGTCGATATGTTTAAGGGGTGAGGACGATGCGGTCGAGATGCCTGATGCTCTTCAAGGCGCTGGCGGATGAGACGAGGCAGGAGATCCTGAAACTCCTCGAGGACCATGACATGAATGTAGGCGAGCTGTGCAGGGAGTTTGACTCCATGACGCAGCCGACGGTTTCGCACCACTTGAATATATTGAGGAACTGCCACCTGGTTGACTCGCGCAGGAAGGGGAAGATGGTGTACTACTACATAAACAAGAAGGTTCTGAAAAACGATATGCAGGAGTTCGTAGAGAGTTTTGAGCTTGAGATCACGGAATTATAGGAATATTTTTTTACTTATACGTATAGACAGATTTAAATACATGAGTATATAGATTAAAGATGCGCCCTCTGTTTCTATTAAGAAAATGTAAGGGTTAAGTTGCCGGTTGTCAGATGTCAGAAGTCAGATGTCAGTTGACAGAAGAACGAGATTGCTTCGTCAGTCGCTTCGCTCCTTCCTCGCAATGACGAGGTGGGGGCATCGGCGAGGATGATAGGAGAATAGGAGGATACACCAATGCGATTCGACAAATTCACGATAAAGTCACAGGAAGCGCTCGAGCAGGCGGTTGAGTTCACCCGCGAGCATGAGCAGCAGGAGGTCGACGTCGAGCATCTCTTCCTCGCTTTACTGAAGCAGGAAGGCGGCGTCGCCGGCGGGATCCTGTCGAGGCTCGGCGTCGATACCGCGTCGCTTGAGAATGACCTGCGCTCCGCTATCGCCGGCCGGCCGAAGGTATCCGGTGATACCGGAGAGCCGTTCTTCTCGAAGCGTCTCCACGCGCTTGTTCGCGCGGCGCAGAAAGAAGCGAGCGCCCTAAAAGACGAATATACGAGCGTCGAGCACCTGCTGCTCGCGGTGAGTCATGACGGCGAGAAAAATTTCGGCGGTCTGCTCGCGAAGTACGGTATCAACCGGAACGCGGTCGCGCGCGCGATAGGGGACCTGCGCGGCCCCCAGAAGGCGGACGGCAAGAACGCCGAAGACAAATACCGCGCGCTCGATAAGTACGGCAGGGACCTCACCGATCTTGCCGGAAAAGGGAAGCTCGACCCGGTGATCGGCCGCGACGAGGAGATACGGCGGCTCATCCACATACTCTCGCGGCGGACGAAGAACAATCCCGTCCTGATCGGCGATCCCGGCACCGGAAAGACCGCTATTGTCGAGGGGCTCGCCCAGCGGATCGCTTCAGGCGACGTGCCGAGCGGTCTGAAGTCAAAGCGCGTTATCGCGCTCGATATGGGGTCGCTCGTCGCTGGAACGAAATTCAGGGGAGAGTTCGAGGAGCGGCTGAAAGCGGTCCTCAAGGAGATCGAGTCCAAAGGCGGCGAGATCATACTCTTTATCGATGAGATGCACACTATTGTCGGCGCGGGCGCCGCGGAAGGGGCGGTCGACGCCTCGAACCTCCTGAAGCCGGCGCTGGCGCGCGGAGAGCTCAGGTGCATCGGCGCGACGACGCTCGATGAGTACAGGAAATATATCGAGAAGGACAAAGCGCTTGAGCGGCGGTTCCAGATGATCTATGTCGGGCAGCCGACCGTGGAGGATACGATCGCCATTTTGCGGGGACTGAAAGAACGCTATGAGGTTCACCACGGCGTCAGGATCAAGGACTCGGCCCTGATCGCGGCGGCGACGCTTTCTGACCGGTACATAACCGAGCGGTTCCTGCCGGACAAGGCGATCGACCTGATCGATGAAGCGGCCTCGAAACTCAGGATCGAGATCGACAGCCTGCCGACCGAGATCGATCAGATCGAGCGGCGCGTCATGCAGCTTGAGATCGAGAAACAGGCCTTGAAGAAAGAGAAGGATGCCGCCTCAAAGGAGCGCCTGGCGCTCCTTGAAAAGGAACTTGCCGGGCTGAAAGAGAAGAGCACCGCCCTGAAAGCGGGATGGCAAAGGGAGAAAGACTCGATAGACAGGATCCGGGCGACAAAAGAGAAGATCGAGTCGGCGAAGGTCGAGGAGAAGAACGCCGAGCGCCAGGGGTATCTCGACAAGGTCGCTGAGATCCGCTACGGCGTTCTGATCGGGCTCGACAAGGAGCTGAAGAAAGAGAACGAGAAACTCGCGGGCATCCAGAAAGACAGCCAGATGCTGAAGGAAGAGGTCGGCGAGGAAGATATCGCCGAGATCGTCTCGCGCTGGACCGGTGTGCCTCTGACAAAACTCATGGAGGGGGAAGTGGCGAAGCTCGCCACGATGGAAGAGCGCCTGAAGACGAGGATCATCGGACAGGATGAGGCGGTCAACCTTGTGTCGAACACGATCCGGCGCTCGAAGACCGGCCTGTCCGACACGAACCGGCCGATCGGTTCGTTCATCTTCCTGGGGCCGACCGGCGTGGGAAAGACCTACCTCGCGAAGAGCCTGGCGTGGTTCCTTTTTAACGACGAGAACGCGCTGGTGAGGATCGATATGTCGGAATATATGGAACGGCACTCCGTCAGCCGGCTCATCGGCGCGCCTCCCGGATACGTCGGCTACGATGAGGGCGGCCAGCTGACCGAGGCGGTCAGGCGGCGGCCGTATTCGGTGGTCCTTTTTGACGAGATCGAAAAAGCGCACAGCGATGTCTTTAACGCGCTCCTGCAGATCCTCGACGACGGAAGAATGACCGACGGGCAGGGGAGGGTTGTGAATTTCAAGAATACGATCATCATCATGACATCCAATATCGGCAGCCGGAACTTCATCGATCACGCCGGTGACAAGGAGAAGATCAAAAAGAACGTCTTCGAGGAGCTGAAGGCAAGCTTCAGGCCGGAATTTTTGAACAGGGTCGATGAGATCATCCTCTTTGAGAACCTCGGGAAAACCGAGACCGCCGGGATCGTCGAGCTCCAGCTGGAGGAGCTTGTCGGAAAGCTTGCCAAGCGGAAGATCGCTATCTCGTACTCGAAGGGAGCGAAAGAATTTCTGGCCGCGGAGGGGTTTGATCCTCAGTACGGCGCGCGCCCCTTGAAACGCGTTATCCGCAAACGCGTCGAAGACGCGCTTGCCCTGAAGATGCTCAAAGGGGAACTGCGTGAAGGCGGCGCCGTGAAGGTAGACAAAGCAAAAGGCAAAGACGAGCTTACGTTCTCGTCCTAAACGGGGTGTGTCATGGCTCGAAAAGATTATTACAAGATCCTGGGAGTCGCGGAGGGTGTAAACCTCGCGGACCTGAAAAAAGCGTACCGCAAATACGCGCTCAAATATCATCCGGACCGTGTCCCCGAGGCCGAGAAGAAGTCCGCCGAGGAGAGATTTAAGGAGATCTCGGAGGCGTATTATGTTTTGAGCGACCCCAAACGGCGCGAAGAATACGATACGCTCCGGCGGATGAGTAAGGGCGCCGAAGGTGGTTTCTCCTACGCGAGCGGCTTCGATTTCGAGGAGCTCCTTCGCCAGTTTAACGCTCAAGGCGGCGCCCGGAGTTCCGGAGGCGGCTTCAATAAATATTCGTTCTTCGGCGACTTGTCGGACATTTTCGGCGGCATGGGCGGCGGTCATCAGAACGGCGGTTATTACTATTACGGGGATAACAACGGCGGCCACCATGCTCCCGACTACAGCGCCGACCAGCATGCCGATATCAAAATACCCCCGGATATAGCCGCGCACGGAGGATCCGTCGAGTTTGCTTACAACGGCGGTAAAAAAATAAAATTAAGTATCAAAAAGGGCACGAAGTACGGCCAGAAGCTCCGTCTGCGCGGACAGGGCCACACATGTCCCACCTGCCGCCACGACGGCGATCTGATATTGACGGTTAAGCGGACGTAGGCGCAGAGCGCAAAGTGCATGGAATTATTTGTATAAAAGATATCTGTAGGGGCGGTTCGCGAACCGCCCCTACTATGTCGCTCGTAACTCTTCCCATATTCCCCCAAAAAGTGTATAATATCCTATATATGCCGCTATTCAGACGTTATTTATTATGTGCGGTCATTTTCTCCCTAGGGGTCACCGCTTCCGGATGCGCCTCGCGCCAGCCGTATACCAGAGCCGATAGGGGCACCGAACCTGTTCCGAAAAGGAAAGCGCCTCTTCAGCCGAGCGCCGAAAGCCGCCTTAAGACCATCGTCATCGATCCGGGCCATGGCGGAAAAGCGCGCGGCGCGATCGGCCCGACCGGGCTGAAGGAGAAGGACGTTACCCTGGGTATCGCGAAGAAACTTAAAGCGCGTCTTGAGGCGGAAGGATACCGCGTATATCTGACGCGGACACGGGATGACGATGTTTCGCTCGTCCGGCGGCGGGATATGGCGGAAGAACGGAACGCCGATCTTTTTGTCAGCATCCACTGCGACGGAAGCAAAAACCGGAACCCGAACGGAACGGCGGTGTATATCCTCTCCAAAAAAGGGGCGGACATCGTCAGGAACCGCGCGCTGACAAGCGGCGATTATATTATCTCGGCGGAATCCTTGAGCCGGGAAAAAGAAGATTACCTGAATACAACGATCGTCGATCTGAAGATGGACGGCATCACGAAAGAGAGCCGGAAGTTCGCGGAACTCGCCGAGACGTATCTGGTCAAGGAGCTGGGCACAAAAAGGCTCGGCGTCAAGGACGCCGCGTTCGCGGTCCTGAAGACCGCCGATGTCCCGTCGTGCCTGGTCGAAGTGGCGTTCATTACGAATTGGTGGGAAGAAAAACAGCTGAAGAAAGATTCCATTCAGGAGAACGTGGCGAAGGCGCTCACGCAGGCGGTCAACAGATATTTTGAGGACGGCTAAAAAGTATGAACAGTAAGAAAACCATGAGCGGTATATTCGATATAGCGGTATTGGGCGGAGGGCCCGCGGGGTTGACCGCGGCTATCTACGCTCTCAGAGCGCGGATGAAGGTCCTCCTGATCGAACGGGCGTGTTTCGGCGGCCAGATGGCCACGACGGATATTATCGAGAACTACCCCGGGTTTCCCGGCGGCGTGACCGGCAGCGAGCTTTCCGAAAAGATGACGCGGCAGGCGAAGGACCTGGGTCTCACCATTGCCGAATCTGACGTTACCGGCATAACGCCGAAAAAGAACGAGAAGGACCCTTGTACGGTCACGACGGCCGACAATAAGACGTTTCAAGCGCTCGCGATCGTTGTCGCGACCGGCGCCCACTGGAACAAGCTCGGTGTTCCGGGAGAAGAAGAGCTTGCCGGACGGGGAGTTTCATACTGCGCGACGTGCGACGGACCGCTCTATCGGCAGAAAGAAGTCGTCGTCGTCGGCGGCGGGAATACGGCGCTCGGGGACGCGATATTTTTGAGGAAATTCGTCAAAAAAGCGACGCTGGTCCACCGGCGGGACCGGCTGCGGGCGACGAAGATACTGCAGGAACAGGCCTTTGCCGATAAGAATATAGATTTGTGTTTAAGCTCGGTCGTCATGAAAATCCTCGGGAAGGACCGTGTCGAAGGAGTGGCCGTGAAGCACGTTGAAACGGGCAAAGAAAGTACGATCAAAGCCGACGGAGTTTTTATTTTTATCGGAATACAGCCGAACTCAAAATTCTTACAGGGTATCGTCGATGTGGACGCCAAAGGATATATCACGGCCGATAACGATATGAAGACATCGGCGGACGGAATATTTGCCTGTGGGGACGTCAGGGAGAAATCGCTCAGACAGATCGTGACCGCGGCAGGTGAAGGCGCGGCCGCCGCCTACAGCGCCCAGCACTACGTCGAACGGCTGCAGGGGACGGAGTACGTGTAACTGCGCATAGCGCAAAGCGCAAAGAGCATAGCACAAGACGGTTTACGGTTAACGGTGTACGGTTTACGGTTAAAAGTCGCCAGATGCCGGTTGCCAGTAGTCGAAAGCCGTAAGAGAAGATAGGTTCTATGGTTTTGTTTTTCAAACAGTAATGACAAAAAGCCGGAAACATTTTCCGGCTTTTTATTGAGATTGCTCATTTACCTTTTTACCGATTAAAAATCCCCTGGCTCTTATCAGAACCAGGGGATTTTTAATATGGTGCCGAGGGAGTGAATCGAACACTCCACGCCGGCCTTTTCAGGGCCGCGCTCTACCACTGAGCTACCTCGGCAAAAGAGCTTATTATCTGGTCACGCTCGCGAGGCGGCGTGATGTATATACGTTCAGAGCTTCGAGGATCTGCTTGACGCACTCTTCGATGCCGTTATGTTCCGTATCGACGACGATATCAGCGTCAACCGGATCTTCGAACGGCGCCGAAACGCCGGTAAATTCGGGTATTTCTCCTAAACGGGCGCGCTTGTACATCCCTTTCACGTCTCTCGTCTCGCACTCTTCGAGAGAACATTGCGCGAAGACGAGCTTGAAATTGCCGATGGTCTCTTTGACCATGTCACGCAGCTCGTTGCTCGGCGATACGAACGAGGCGATCACGAACGTGCCGCTCTGGTTGAAAAGCTTGGCCACATGGGCGATCCTTCTGAGGTTCTCTTTCCGATCTTCCTTGGAGAACCCGAGGTCCGCGTTCAGTTTTCCGCGCACATCGTCGCCGTCGAGATGGGTCGTATTGTAGCCCCTGTTGTCAAGCTCCTCTTTAATCCTTTTGGCGAGCGTCGTTTTTCCCGCGCACGGAAGCCCCGTCAGCCATAACGTTGTCCTGAGCGTCCTGATATACTCGCCGACCTCGGGCGGTACGTTAGCGTCTTTTCCCGCTCTGACATTGGTGCCTGAGATCTTTTCGATATCGGCGGGCGGATCGATGCGGTTGACTTCGTAGCCGACTTTTCTGCCGATATTGATGCTCTCAATATCCGGGATCACGATCGTCTTCACGGTATCTCCGTAGACTTTCCATAACATCTCTTTACGCTGGTCGACCGTATAAGGATTTTTGTCGGAAATTTCGGTGTTCCGGATGGCGACGCAGATGTGTTTTCCCTGGGCGATCGCCTGATCGATAAGATATTTGTGGCCGTTATGGAACGGCTGCCATCTTCCGATGAACATAGCGTACCGTTTATGAGCGTTATACATCATGGTCTGACTTCTCCTTTACCTGTCGAGCTTTGTTTGGCAGCTCTTTTTCTTACCGTTCTTCCGATCGAAGCTGGAATATTCTATCATAGGGATTTATTTTTTGCAAGTGATATTGACGGAAGCTGATACATGTGCTATATATACAATTAGCCCCTAAAATCAGCATACGAGGAGGATTGAGCATGAGAATCTTAAAATATTATGGTATTTTCCTTATTGGCGCCGCGCTTGCCTGCCTTATAGTAATCGTCTCCCCCGCGATGTCCCAATACCCGTCTGAATCGACAACTCCGGCCCCTGTCGCGGGGGTGGAGGGTTCCAGTGGCGCGCAGGGTGTGCTGGATACGATGATCGATCGCTATAAAGACAGGGATCCGGAGCGCTTTATCGATCTGGTGACCCGGGAATACCGCTCAGGGTATTCTGCCCTTCAAAGTACGGTCGAGAATGATCTGGAGAACCACCGGGATATTACGCTCACCTACAATGTTATCGCCGAATCCAAGCAGGGCGACTCCATCCTCCTGAACGTTTACTGGCGTAAGCTGTGGGCGGACACCACGACGGGGACCTATGGCCGGGAGGAGGGGACGGCTTCCCTGACTTTTATTAATACCAGAAACGGCTATCTCCTCATCGATCAAGAAGGGGATGACATGTTCTAAATGTCTCCCGCCCTTGCCTCAGCAAGCCTGAAAAGGATCTTCCTCTCGATATTTTTTATTGCGTTTTTTTCCACAATCGGTTACACTGTCGATGGTTATTTTTCCCTCGAACGGTTCGACCGGGAGTACGATCGGTCGAAGCTTCATGTTTTGGCGCAGAAATTCCGTTTCCGGGCGGATTCGATCAAACGGCCGCTTGATGAATTCTCACGATCTTTGATATTGCTTCAGGACGGCCGTTTTGACGAGGCGATCAGGTCCTTGAGAAGCGCGATCAAGGACTGGCCCGAGTTCCTGCCGGCCCATTTTGTCCTGGCCCGCGCGTATGAGCTCACCGATGACCAGAACGCCGCGGCGCGTCAGTATGAGGCGTATTTATCGCTTCTCAGGAAGATGGAGGCGGGGAAATTATCCATTTCGAGCGCCATTCTGAGCGTAGTAGGATTCGATACCCCCGAGCGCTATGACGAAGCGTATATGCTGATAGCAGAGCGGTTAGCGAAAAACGGCATCGAAGTGAGCCCGGAGCGGATCGGGTCGATCGAGGAGCGAACATCGCCGATCGATGTTATATTCAAAAATCCCACCGCTGTTAGTATATTGGGCAGGCTCATCGCGATCGTCGCGATCATCGGGATATTCACGGGAGGATTTTTCGGCGGGGGCTTGCGTGATATTTTTCTCATAGCCGCGCTCGGCGCGATATTTGTTTTTGTCTTCTGGTTCGTTTTTAAGATGACCGGACAGGGGGTCTGGATCGCGTTGGCGTATATGACGTATCCGCTTATTATTGCCGCAGTCGTCGGAAATAAGGCGTATGTAAAATATCACCGCCATTTTAGAACGCCGCGGCCCGGGTACTGGATATGTAAGAAATGCGGCCAGGAGAACGAAAAAGTTTTTCATACGTGTAAGAGCTGTCAGACAAGCAGGGTAAAGTAGCAGCCGTATAGTTTTTTGCTAGCGTAGCTCAGCTGGTAGAGCAGGGCTTTCGTAAAGCTCAGGCCGTGGGTTCGATTCCCTCCGCTAGCTCCATATTTCGATTTTGCAAGCAAAATCGAAATCGAGCAATCGAAAATAGAAAATAGAGAATCGAGTGGTATTTTTCGATTGCGGTCAAATTTCGATTTTCGATTCTCAAAAAGAGATTTGACACAGCCCCAGTTAATCACTGGGGCTTTTCATTTAGATAACCTTAGTCCCCCTTATAGAGGAACCTTTATCGAATGGGGGAGCTGTAGAG
>JBDRSA010000116.1:0-20314 GCA_043825275.1 Candidatus Omnitrophota bacterium | reverse complement strand
CCGCGCGCTGAGCTCGTAAAGCGGCTCCTGGAGTACAAGAAGTTCAAAGAGGTGGCCCAGGATCTCCACGCCATGGAGCGGCAGAATAAAGACTTCTTCGGGCGTGGCCAGAAAGAGAAGCCCGACTCTGAAGAGAAGGGCGACTATTTTGAGGCGAACCTCTTTGACCTGATAACCGCGTTCAGCAAGATCCTGCGCGATATACCGAAAGAAGTGTTTCACCAGTTCGTTAAAGATGAATTTACCGTTTCGGAGAAGATCCACGAGATATTACACGCGCTGGTAAAAAAAACCACGCTTTATTTTACCGAGCTTTTCAATAGAGCGCGAAGTAAGGGAGAAGTGGTGGCGATATTTTTGGCGATACTTGAATTGATCAGGCTCAGAGAAATAGTGATCATTCAAAAGGTCCGCTTTGGCGAGATCGAGATCATGAGGAACGCCGATTCTATGAGGGCGGTGTAGGAAAGAGGAAGAAGATATGGCGCACGATAAAGCGAAAACGATCATCGAGGCACTGCTCTTCGCGAGCGACCGTCCGCTTTTTGTCGAAGAGATGCAGGAAGTGACGCGCGACGTAGGAGCGATCGACATCCCTGCCGTTGTCAAGGCGCTCAACGCGGAATATGAAGCGTCTGAAAGAAGTTTCGGCATTCGGGAGATCGCGGGAGGGTATCAGATGATGACCGACCCCGCATACAGTAAATGGATCGCGCGGCTTACCAAACGTTCGACCGATAAACTTCGCGGCCCCTCGCTTGAGACGCTCGCGATAATCGCGTACCGGCAGCCGATCACGCGCGGGGAGATCGAGGCCATTCGAGGAGTGAACGTTGACGGCGTATTGAGCACGCTCGAGGCGCGCGGGCTGATACGTACGCGGGGGAGAAAAGACGCCCTCGGAAGACCGATCCTCTACGGTACCACGAGCGAATTTCTGAAGCATTTCGGGTTGCGGTCGATCGACCATCTTCCGAAGCTGCGTGAATTTACCGAGAATGACCTTGATTTTGTCAAGAACGCGGAGGAGATAAGAAGATTGAGAAAGGCCGGCTTACACATCGAAGAGCATGCGGAAGCGCCCGAGATTGAAAGCCCCGTCCCTGACAACAAACAACGTGAGGGTGCGTTATGAGCTTGAAGAATTTGAGAAACCGTATCGACAAGGTGGACTCAGAGATCCTGAAGCTTTTAAACAAAAGGGCCGAGCTCACGAAAGAGATCGGCGCGTACAAGCTCAAGAACAGAAAAGGCGTCTACGTGCCTGACCGTGAGCGGCAGGTATATCAGCGTCTTGTAAAAATGAACAAAGGGCCGCTGTCCGAGAAGTCGGTTCGAGCGATCTACAAGGAGATCATGTCGGGGGCGCTTTGTCTCGAAAAGCCGATCGTTATAGCGTATCTCGGGCCGCAGTACACGTTCACCAATCTCGCGGCGCTGAAAAAATTCGGTTCGAGCGTGGACTACGTCAGCTGCAACAATATTACCGACGTGTTTGAGGAAGTCGAAAAAGAGCGCGCGGATTACGGCGTCGTTCCGATAGAGAATTCGACCGAGGGCGCGGTAAACCATACGCTCGACATGTTCATCGATTCAAATCTCTTGATATGCTCCGAGGTGTATCTGGACATATCACATAATCTTCTGTCGCGCGAGAGCTCTCTGGCGAACATAAAAAAGATCTATTCGAATCCGCAGGTCTTCGGCCAGTGCAGGCTTTGGCTCGAGTCGAATATGCCGAACGTCGAGATGATCGAGACGACGTCGACTACGAAGGCGGCTGAGCGGGCGGCAAAAGAAAAGCAAAGCGGCTGTATTTCGAGCGTACTTGCTGCCGAAGGATACGGGTTGCGCCTTATCTGTAAATCGATACAGGATAGTTCTTATAATGTGACTCGTTTCCTCGTGATAGGAAAGACCATCGCAAAGCCGACAGAGCTGGATAAAACATCGATCATGTTCTCTTTGCGTGACAGAGTCGGCGGGCTTCATGACATGCTCGTACCGTTCAAAAAGAACGGCATCAACCTTACCAAGATCGAATCGAGGCCGTCAAAGGTGCGGCCGTGGGAGTATTACTTTTTTGTCGATGCCGAGGGGCATCGCTCAAGCAAAAAGTTGACCAAATCTCTCGAGAGCCTGAAAAAGGGAGCCGCGTTCATCAAGATACTCGGCTCGTACCCGGCGGGAGATTAGAACGTTACGTAAGAACACAGTATCTACTGAGTATCTCGTATCTAGTATCTGGTGGCAGTTGACTATAGGACAATTAAAAAGCAGATAACGGGCGATACGCTAGATACCAGATACAAGATACCAGATACTAATTTCGAATGAACAAGAAAACAATGATCAAACAATTAGCCAGAAAGTGCATATTCGGCGTTCGGCCGTACATACCGGGTAAACCGATCGATGAAGTGAAGCGGGAGCTCGGCCTTTCGAGCGTTGCGAAGCTAGCGTCGAACGAGAACGCGCTCGGCCCGTCACCTATGGCGGTTCGTGCGGCCAGGAAGGCGCTTACCGGCGTTCACCGGTATCCCGACGGGGCCTCATACTATCTGAAGAAAGATCTTGCGAAGGCGCTCGGATTGCAAAAGGACAATATCGCGGTTGGGAACGGATCTGACGAGCTTATCGTGCTTGCCGCAAGGGCGTTCCTTGAAAAAAATGATGAAGTCGTGATCGCGAAACCGACGTTCCTTATCTACGAGATCGCCTCGAAGATAGCCGGCGCTAAAATTCGGAGCGTTCCGCTCAAGGATTTCCGTTACGATCTGAAGGCGATGAAGTCAGCGGTCGGACGGAAGACAAAAATGGTCTTTATCGCGAATCCGGACAACCCGACAGGGACCTTTGTGACCAAGCGGGAGCTCAAAGCGTTCTTTAAAGGCCTCTCAAACAATGTCGTTGTTTTTATTGATGAAGCGTATTACGAATTCGCGAACAAGAACAGGGAATACCCGAACGGCCTCGACTATGTAACGAGGCCGAATGTCATTGTTTCAAGAACGTTCTCAAAGGCGTACGGATTGAGCGGGCTCAGGGTCGGCTATGGCATCGGCAGCAAAGAGATGATCGGATGTATCGAGCGCGTTCGGGAACCTTTCAATGTGAATATTGTCGCTCAGGCCGCCGCCCGCGCCGCGCTTAAGGATTCGGCGTTTCTGAAAAAGACGATAGCGCATGTCCGCAGGGAAAAAGAGCATCTTTATCGGGAATTTTCGCTGCTTGGGTTGAAGTATGTCCCGAGCGCCGCAAATTTTGTACTTATTAATGCCGAGCGTCCCTCGTATCATATCTTTGAAGAATTGATGAAGAGAGGGTACATAGTACGCGATATGGGAGCATGGGGATTTAAGACGCTTATCCGTGTCACGGTAGGGACGAAGCGGGAGAATCGGGGATTTATAAAAGCGTTGAGAGAAGTGCTTGGGAAGTAAGGCGCTATTTTTGTATCTGGTATCTTGTATCTAGTATCTAGAAAAAGAGAAGCAAAAAGAGCGAATTGAAACACTAGTGCTTTGTTAAATAACGTATGTTCTTTTCTGTAACTTTTTCAATAAAGGGTTATTGTGGTTACTATTGCGCCACTTTAAATGTTCTTTGATATTATGCTCCAGTTCTTTATGATCCATAGGATAAGAGTTTTTTAATACGAAATAGCGAACTGAGCCAAAATGGGCTTCAATTCGGTTCATCCATGAAGCATTGGTGGCTGTAAATATCAGCCATACACTGTTTTTCCGGCACCAGCGCAGGACATCCTTTGTCTTATGAGGAGAAAAATTGTCTAAAATAATAATCAATCTTCTCTCATAAGAATAGCGCCTGCGGACTATCTTTAAGAAGCCTAAGAACTCTTTTGACCTCTTGCGGCGGCGAACGACACCGAATAATCTATCTGACTTAAGGTCATAACCTGCCAGCAAGTGCCGGACTCCATGAGAGCGGGTATAAGTTGCTGGAAGCCTTTGTGGTGCTTTATTCTGAGCCCAGCATGTCCCAGCATAAGGACGAATTTCTAAGGGGCCGAATTCATCAGCGCATATAACACGGCATCCCTTTGGTTGTTTCTCGTATAGCTTCCTTATAATTCGTTTTTTTTACTAAAGCGTGGGTCATTTGAGTGTTTCCATGTTTTTGTTCTTTGATAACTAAGCCCAGCTTCTTTTAAAATGGTTCGTATGGTAGGCCGGCTGATATAAGAGACTCTCTTTTTCTTGATAAGCACAAGCTGTATCTGCGATAAGGACCATTGTGAAAGAGGAATCCCTAAGTCTTTTGGGCGGTTTTCAGCCAGTTCCACAACTGCCTTACGCTGTTTTATTGTGAAGGTAGGCGGGCGTCCACCCTGATAGTCAGGCCTAATGCCATCAATACCTCCTTTGTTAAAAGTGTGAATGATGCGCCTGACCTGAAGGCCTGAATAGCCTGTGACCTGAGCAATTTGTTTAACTGCTATTCGTGAGCTTGAAGCTATAGCAACCTGGGCTCTTCGGGCAAAACTTACATCTGTTCCGTTTCGCGCGATATTGTTTAATTCAAGCTTCTCTTTAGATGCCAAAGAACGGGCATATATACTCATGGTATCCCCCCTTTCCGTGTCAGGTATAGGATACCATTAAGCGCTCAATTAGTCAATGAAATATAACATTTATTGTTTAACAAGGCACTAGATACTGAAATTACTACGGAACTTCCACCTCATCAAAGATCCGCTTGATCACGTCTTCGGAGGTCTTGTCCTCCGCTTCCGCTTCATACGTGATGATCACCCGGTGGCGCAGCACGTCCATCCCGATCGATTTTACATCGTGGGGCGTAACATAGCCCCTGCCCTGGACAAAAGCGTGCGCTTTCGCGGCGAGCGTCAGGTAGATGCTCGCGCGGGGAGAGGCGCCGTACCTGATGAGGCTGGCGAGTTCCTCAAGTTTGTACGCTTTCGGGTCGCGCGAGGCAAAAACGAGATCGATAATATACCGTTCGACCTTTTCATCGACATACACTTCATCGACGACCTTCCGGGCGCGCAGGATATCTTCCGCGTTTACGACGGGTTCCACCGATATCTTCTTGTTCGTCTGGGCCATCCGCTTGAGGATCATGTGCTCTTCCTCTTTATTCGGGTAGTCGATCTTCAGCTTCATCATAAACCGGTCGACCTGCGCCTCGGGAAGCGGGTAGGTCCCTTCCTGCTCGATCGGGTTCTGCGTGGCGAGCACCAAAAACGGGTCATCGAGCTTGAACGTATTTTCGCCGATCGTCACCTGCCGTTCCTGCATCGCCTCTAAAAGCGCGCTCTGCACCTTTGCCGGAGCCCGGTTGATCTCATCAGCCAGGATAAGGTTGGCGAAGATCGGGCCCTTCTTGGTGGTAAAGGTCCCCTCTTTCGGATTATAAACAAGCGTTCCGAGCAGATCCGCCGGCAGGAGATCCGGCGTGAACTGAAGCCGCTGGAACTTTGTCTTGATAGCATCCGACAGGACCCGGACCGACAGCGTTTTCGCCAGGCCCGGCACGCCTTCTATCAGGATATGCCCGTTGGCGAGAAGTCCGATAAGGAGCCGTTCAATAAGATACTTCTGGCCGACGATCACCTTTTCGATCTCGGTCGTCAACAGGTGGACGAACGATGACTCTTTCTTTACCTTTTCATTGATCGCGCTGATGTCTTCCGCCATGATCCCCCTCCTTTTATGGCTACTGCTAATTATCCCATGATTATAGTACTGGCACCAGGTAGAAGTCAAGTGTGAGGATGGAACAGGCTTAGTTGGTTCAAGGTTCAAAGTACATAGTTCATAGAAAAAACTGCGGACATCCTATGGCTATACGCAAACAAAAATGGAGTGTTTCGGCATACGTCGAAACACTCCATTTAGTAGTTTGATCTGTCTTGTTATGTCTTACGCGGCGGCGGCGAAGACCTTCCTGATCTTATCCTGTATCCTCCTGTCTTCATAGTCGACCGGGAAACTCCTCGGCACGGCTTTTATTATGAAAAGCTTATTATCTTTTACTTTTAAGACATCGTCGGGGTCTGCCGCAAATCCGGTACAGAGCTCATAGGTAAAGGAGAAAAGATCTGTATCGCCTTCGAGCATGCTCCATCCCATTAAGTACATGGCGTTCAAAAGGACGAGCGGTATTTCATTGTCCGCCAGGTCTTCGGGAGAAGGCGCCTGAACGGCGCAGAATGTTTTCCCCGGCACACCCAGGATCGGAAGATCTTCCATATTTTTAGTCAGGGTATTGTCATCCAGGACGATAACCCTCATACCGTTTTCGATATAATGATTCATCCTCGCGACAAGCTCATCCTCTGTCGCGACCTCTTCGACTTCGCGGACAGCGGGGATGTTCCTTAAGCCGGACTCCATCGCGTTATACTCGCCTTCCAATTTTACCCTTACCGATATATCGATCAAGTCGCCGGTCACCGCCTCAGGTAAGCCCTTCCTCATAATAACGGCAATGCCGCTTGAAGTCTTATCTTTCATGAACGCATCTCTATAAACGTCCACCCTACGCATTAAATATTCGATATCACGGGTCGTGGTCTCGATCGTGGCTTTCGTTGCATGACGGCCTTGCAGGACCGCCAGCGAATCATTCACCCCTGTCGGAGAACGACGCTCGGGCTGATCAATCGTGCCGGCCGGAGATCTCCTAACTTCGTCTTCGAATTGCTGTCTATCCCGGTATATCTTCCCGGAAGAAGGATCCGCGTCTAAAGCGATCACACCGCGCCCGAGCTCCACAAGATCACCCTTGGCGAATTTAATATAATGCTTATCTCCAACACGGACAAAATTGAATCCTCCCTCTATGTTGAATATACCACCCTTGCCTTCGGACTGTAGTATCCGGTTTATATGGGCTCCCAACCCACCTTTTTTCGTAACGACCGCTATAACCAGCGGATGCCTTACGGGGCGTATCTTCTCCGGATCAGCCTGGTCCAAAAATAGGGCGCAGCCGTCAAGGCCTTCTTTTTTGATCGTTTCATAAATTTCTCCTCCCGGCAACAGTAACCCGGGATGCTGATCTATGGTTTCGGGAGTAATGACCAGGCAATTGAAGCCTCCGGCCACCGCTACGCTCTGCCCTTGAGCAAGCACGGTCTCATTGGCCAGCGATTCCTTATCAAAGCCTCTCCTTTTTCGCTGGAACATAGCCATCCTTGCCTGAAGCACAAAGGCCTCTCCGCTCTGGACGGTAAATTCAAATTCCGCTTCATGACCGTACCTGTTGGTCATCTCGACAAGCCACTCTTTCAATGATTCATAGGCCTCAGGACAATCGACCGCGAGCTGAGTGATGTTCTGCGGGCTCACAACGCCGTCGACCACATCAAACCCCTGAGCGGACGGCGCCCAGGAACCTTCCACCTCGCCGAATGTATTGAGCCAGGCAACACCTGTCCCTGAATGCACGCCTGTTCCTTCAGGGTATTTTATATTTCCGAATACCTGGGCCTGTATAGCTACCCCCGGTCCGGCGCTTCCCCTCATTCCTGTCATACCTATCATCCTTCTGTATTCTTTTGTCTTATCCCATGTATCCTGTTCTTCAATAGCCCGCATGATCTCTCTGACTTGTTCGCGCGGTTCATTCGGGATATCCTGATCCGGGAATGTCAAGTTAAGCTGCTGGAGATATCTGCGAGCCAGCTCTTCCATCTGATCTCCGGTGAGAAAAATTTTATAATCGACGCGCTTTTCTTTCTTAAAATCTCCTATTAAACCGTCAAAAATCACCCGGGGCGCCGACCGGTCAAAAACCAACATGGCGTACTCCTGATAAAACCTTCTTAGTGAATCGAATACCGTCCATTGAGCGCAGTCGCGGACCTCTTCTTCCCAATCGTCCTCCTTCATATTTTCAGGCTTGGGGCATCGCGATTTGATCATCCTCATTACCCGCTGTATAAGGCTCTCTGTGTTTTCAAAAGATATGCCCACGTTGGTCACGGTCGGGAGCTGCCCCGGCATATCATGTATCGCGGCAAGACGAAAAGATAAAAGGGCCGGAATAGCGCTGTCGTCTGAATAACCTTCTGGCGGCTCTTCGCCGAATGACCTGCCAAACCGGTCGGGATCCGGAAAGCCCGCCAATACTTCGTCGATCTTGGCTATCTTCACTTCTGCTGTTGCCATCGTAGGCGGTTCACCGATGCGCACCAGCGAAAAAGGAGGTATTTCGCATCCCCCCTCAGCGGACTCAACGAGCGATCTTCCTTTTTCAGTATTGTACTCGACGGCGTCCAGGCTCGGGTCCTGCGGAATCGCATGCAGCATCTCTGCGGCTTGTACAGGCTCTTTATCCGGCCATATCTTTAGCGCGGGAAATTCTCTTTGGGCACGCGCGAGAAAACCTTTATGTCCGTGTGTATCCCGCAATAATTCCTCCAGTATCCCCTCAAGGCGCGCCAGGACGCTTTGGGAATTTACCAATGAGTTCGTTACGTGATACTTAAGGCCGCTTTTTGCGGCATCCCAGCTTACGTCCCCGAGCGCCGCCCGGATGTCGGGGTTCAATCTGCCCGGGTCATCCAGGCCTTCGGCGACCGCATCGACGATTTCGCCGAATTCTTCGTCGAGCGTTCCTCTCGTATATGTTCCGATCGCCGTTTTGATCCTTCTTGCCGTATAGGCGAGCGAAGCTGCGGTCAGACTGCCGGCAGCGATTGAATCTTCGTTCAGCGTTTTCAAATCTATTTCCAGCTGATGGTTCCCCAGGCCGGAATTCGCCAGGAGCATAAGACATCCATGGAGCATCCGCGCGACCGATTGACACTTTTGTAAATTGATCCCGTTCTCACCCCTTCCTTCCGTAAGCGTTCCGGCCCAGTGTGTCAGATCGCCCATAAGGCTGTTCTCGAGCTGGGAGATCAGCTGGTCGAGGTAATACAACCTGAAGCTCAGGTCGTTCTCTTCATAGTTAAGACAATAATTGTCTCCGTGCTTATCTACCCTCGAACTTTTCGATTTTCCCGTATCCCAGTATGTCTTCGGATAATGTATCATCGAGTCCATAAGTTTTTCTTTCAACGCCGCGCGAAGCCCGCTCAGCTCTGTTAGCGCCTGAAGATGCCCGGAACAGTCTTCCGTGGCCGGCGGTCCGGGCGGAAGCCTCCCGACCACCCCTAACACCGCCTCGACTTCGGGATACAACCACTCCCGCTCAAGAGATGAAACGTCGCTATCCAGATACGCGGTAACTCCGCCGACTGTACTGCCATCCTCGAGGTTGCCGCTAATGGCCCTGATGGCTCCTCCGAGATTCTGCGCCTTCGCCTTTAAACTTTCATCGACCATTCTATTTCTTTCGATCTGGTCTCTCAGCGCCGCGACGATCCTCTCTCTCTGCTGCGGACCATATATCTCGACAAGCAGGCGGTATAGTTTTACGAACCGGACGGTCCTTCTCTTCGCCAGTTTTTCCGCTTCGTCTCCGGTCTCAGAATCCAGCTGGTTAATGCACCGTTGCAGGACATCATCGGTAACCAAAGAGGCGTCGGCAAGCACCGGTATGGTGAAATCCGCCCTTGGTATGCTCACCGCGTCGGCGATCGCCGCGCACAGCCGCGCCAGGTGCTCATTTTGTCCTCTATCTTTGTTCATCATAAGCCAATCATAGGGAGTTTTACGCTTCCATCCTCTGTCCGGTTCGTTTCTCCTGTCTTCGTCAAGGTAATCCTCTTCTCTGACCCTGTGGGCATGAGGATGCCGTCTGTTCTTCGCGTCGAGTTCGGCCAATAAAGAACCGCTATCGCCCGTAAGCTCCCATTCAAGAAAATATCTTACGAGATCAGCCGTATGGCAGGTAGGATACATATGGACCTCGCACCGTATATAATCGGGCATGGCCGGTCCCCGAACATTTGCCCTCGTCCCCGCGTCTTCCTGGGTCGCTAATTCCCTCAATTTATCTGACAGTTCACCGGAAAGCCCGGTGAGACCTTTCTCCCGGCCGAATAATCCCTGGAAGCTCCTGAACATCTGAAGATGCAGCATTCTCGTCAGGAGGTATCCCCAATCTCTCCGGTCTTCGGCATGGCCGATAGAATTGATATAATACATGTATCCCGCCAGCGGAGCGTTATACGGCTCGTTTTGTTCTCCTTCCTGTCCCGTACGTGATGATGATGCCATTGAAGCCGCTGATGTTTTTAATAACATCTCCTGGTCATTAAAAGGGGCGAAGAGCCTGAAATAGACTGTCAGATACTCTATGACCGCGTCCCTCATCTGCCGGGGGCGGGGCACTCTGCGTACCGGCTCACCGGGCCTCCTTATCTCTCTAAGTCCGCTGTCCACTTCTAAGGTCACATCTCCCGCCAGGTAGAGAAGCGACCTGACATCGATCGGCAACAAAGGTTCTCCGGTCAGCTCGCTGAAGAAAGCCCTTCTGCACGCCGCATAGCGCCTTGCCGTAAAGATCTCTCCCCACTGCTGGAACAACTCGGCTACCGGAGAGATCCACTCTACTTTCTGAACATGATATAACGATCTATCCTGCTCTCTGGCTTTTCGTAAACTGTACCTGACGGCATATCTCATCATCCATCCGGCCGCTTCATCTTCCATTCTTCCGAACCACTGAATAAGGTCTTCATTGATTAAATTCAATATGTAGTTTGACGGCCTCTTATTTTGGGATTCCAGGCCTTCAAGGTACGCCCGGACACCCCGATAAGCCTGCTGTACCTGCCCCCCGGTCCAGAACTCTTCCCGGAAACCGCCGGGGTGCTTTGCGGAATCCCCAAGCACTTTATCAAGCAAAATACCGCAAGCAGGTTCATGTCCCTTTTGCGCGAGTCCGGCCAGGATCGCCACGGCTTTGTTCTTTTCGCTGAGCAGCATCCCTCTTACCGCGGGATCCGTGTTTGGATCATAGATCCCGCGCGCAACAACTTCCTCGAGATGCCATTCAAGCGGAGTGAAGACATTTCCGATAAGAGCGCTTGTGTCGGTTTCCCCTTTATACGAACCGTCTTGGGGCTGCCACGATGCCCCCTTAGACGAAAACTCATGCTCGATCGCCTCCGCATGCGCCGCGACCTTATCGCTCAAAGGCAGCGCGCTCAGCATTAACGTGCGCGCTTCCTTCTGAAGCGGGCTGCCGGCCCGCGCCAATTCAGAAAGGATTTGACCAAATATCCTGGCCCTTGCAGCGAAATATGTTCCGCCTATTTTCTTGCGGGCCTGGGGGTCGTCAAGAAAAGGACGCATATATTCGAGAATCTCTTTGGCCGGAACAAGAACATCGGTCCTCAGCGCTTCCGCGGCGTCCGGCGTAACGCCGGAATGCTCTTCTTTTATCCGGCGGAACCTTTTATTCAAACCGTTAAATTTATCGTCGATCCTACCTTCCGTGAATTCGGGCGGCACCAGATCGAGCGTCAACTGTCTGAGATTCCATTCCGGATCGATCTCCGCGGTCTCGCCGCTGCTGGGCGATGCGCGTTTGAGCTCCTGCCGGCTCTGTGTATCGTCACTTTCCTGAAATAGGTAAGCGGCATGAATAATATCTGGTGCGTCATCATCGGGGCCGCGTGGTTTCTCAACCGGGAATTGTCTTCCGATAGCTTTGATCAGCGCATCCCTGCGATATCGTGGGACGTTACGCAGAAGCGCCCTGATCTTTATCCTCTGGATCAATATGTCTTTGATAATGGTATAATGAACATCTCCGCACTTTCCCCTTACATCGCGTACTATGTCCCTGGCGGTGCATTCGGCGACCTTTTGAACCCATGCCTTCCTGAACCACTCGGCCCTCTCTCCGAACAACTCAGATAACTCTCTATCATCGGGCCTTGCCCTGCCGGGTGTTGTATCTTCAGACAGCGATTTGATCTTAGTATCATGTTTATCCAAAACTTCTAATATCTGAGATATATAAAACGGGTTCAGGTTCTCGTTCCGGCCGGATGATATGGTCTGGGCAAAACCCTGCGCGGGCATGATCAATTGGATAATTATCAGGATGGATAGCGCTCTTGTTGCGACCATCCGATTTTTAGTTGTTTGACACCGAAGAAACATGCTTCCTCCATAGCTTACTTTTGTTAATGAAATAAATATATTATCGTAAAACCATATAAGTATAATGACGCGATCTTTTTTGTCAATGGCAATTTTATAACTATTTTATTGCTTAACCATAGTCAAAAAGCGAGATTGCCCTCCTTAACCTGACAATTCTAACCAGGTTAGATTTATTGGAGATTTATTGGCTTCAAGGGATATCGTATCTGGTATCTAGTCAAAAGAAAGTCGACTATAGTCAATATAAAAGTTCCGAGCACTTAAATTCGGTACGCCAGATACCAGATACTAAAACCGCAATGGTAGGTTGCTCAATATGGATAGAATATAAAAAATAATCCCGACAACGCTCCGAAGATCCACATCGCCGGATGCACCTCCCTCGACCTTCCCGTCAAGACTTTTAAGATGACGTACAGAACAAACCCCAGACCTTATCAAGCATACAGACCTCCTATACTCTCCGCAGGAAATAGGCGAGCGCCAGCAGGATCGTAATGACGCTCATAACACAAACGGTGAGCCATGCAACGGCGTTAAAGATCTTCGAATTGACGTGGTCGCCCATCAGGTTGCGGTCATTGATCAGTATCAGCATAAAGACGAGGACGAACGGCAGGAGCAGTCCGTTGGCGAACTGGGAAACAAGCATGACGAAGATCAGGTTGACTTTCGGGAACATAACGACGCCGGCGCCGATCGCGATCAGGCCGGTGTAGAGCGTGTAGAACTGCGGCGCGTCCTTAAAACGTTTATCGACGCCTGAGTCCCATCCGAGACCCTCACAGACCGAGTAGGCGGTCGCCAGCGGCAGGATGGACGCGGCGAAGAGCGACGCGTTCAACAAACCGAACGCGAAAAGGTATGAGCAGTACTTTCCCGCCAGGGGCTTAAGCGCGAGCGCGGCGTCCTGCGCGGATTCGATCCTGATGCCGCTCTTAAAAAGCGTCGCGGCGCAGACCATGACAATGAAGAACGCGACAACATTGACGATGAGACTTCCGATAATGACATCCAGCCGCGCGTACCGGTAATCGCGGACATTGATCCCCTTCTCCACGACCGCCGACTGCTGATAGAACTGCATCCAGGGCGCTATCGTCGTACCGACGAGACCGATCACCATAAAAAGGTACGGCGTATCGAGCCTGAACGACGGCGACACGGCGGCGCCGAAGACCTCGCCCCACCGAGGTTTGATCAGAAAACCTGAGATAATATACGCGATGTAAAAAAGACAGGCGAAAAGAAAAACCTTCTCGACCGATTTATAGGTCCCTTTGACCACGAGCCACCAGACGAAAACCGCCGCCAGGGGCACCGTAAAGAACCTGCTGATCCCGAAGATCTCGCCTGAGGCGGCTATTCCCGAGAATTCAGCCATCGTATTGCCGAGATTCGACAGAACGAGGACTGCCATAGCGTAGAACGTCACCTTCAGGCCGAACTTCTCGCGGATAAGGTCGGCGAGCCCCTTGCCGGTCACGACCCCCATCCTCGAACACATCTCCTGAATGACGATAAGCGCGGGGATCATCGGGATAAATATCCAGAGCAGCGTATAGCCGAAATGAGCGCCGGCAACCGAATAAGTCGCGATACCGCCGGCGTCGTTATCGACATTCGCGGTAATAATCCCCGGGCCGATGACCGCGAAAAAAATGAAGAGGTTCCTGAAAAATATTCTGAACCTAAGGGCGAGCGCTCTGGTCTGCTTCATGGGGTCCTTTAGGTCTTCGGGCGTTTTCTCCAGGCCAGACAGATGACGCGGCTCAAAACGTCGTCGATCGTTATAACGCCGTGTAATACCTTATTCTCGTCGACAACCGGCAGGGCCGACAATTTGTACTTATCAAAAAGATACGCGACCTGCTTCGTGCTGTCATGGAGGTATGAATAGATCGCCTTTGAGAACGCGGTATTCCTGATCGGTTCATCCGGATTCTCGGAAAAAAGGAGCCTTCTGATGGTCGTCGTCGCTTTGAGCCTGTTCTTATCGTCGGTAATATAAATATAATAGACATAGTCGAGGTCGGCTGTCTTCTCTTTGATGTATTTGATCGCCTGGGACGTGGTCATCTCCGCGGGCAGCGAGACGAAATCGGTCGTCATGATACCGCCGGCTGAATCGCTCGAATACCCCAAAAGCGCCGACAGTTTTCTCGACATGTTCGATTCCATCATGGCCAGCAGGTTCTTGACCGCGCCTTGCGGGAGTTTCTCGAGCAGATCGGTCGCCTCATCCGGCGACATCTCCCCCAGGATCTCGGCGGCTTCCTTCTTGTCGAGCTCGTTCAGGAGGAACTTCTGATGTTCGAAATCGAGGTTCTCAAAAATATCCGCTTTTGTCCTGAGATCGAGCGGCTTGAAAAACGCCAGCCGCTGGTTCCCGTCGAGATCGAGGATGATCTCGGAGAGATCGGCCGGCGGGATATCGGAGAACTGTTTCTGGGGAAGGTTCACTTTCAGGGTTTTGCTCACCGGATTAATGGAGACCGGTTGGATAAATTTCCACGCGATAAGTTCTTCCCGATTCAGGTAGCGGCCGTCCGGCGCGATGAGCCGCATGACCGGGTCGACGAAATGTTTCCAACCGAGCCTGCGCACGATCCCCCGCAGCCCGATATCAACGTGCGCGACCATAAGATCCTGGTCGACCTTCAGAAGATGGATATCGTTCACGCGGATGACCTTGCTGTTATACGTGTCGACGACCTGCTGGTCCAGAATATCCCTTTTCAGCAGAAAATCGTATGTCTTCGGCTCCCTCCCGAACCGGATCTCGTCCTGGGCGCTCTTCAGGTAAATATTATCGTCGATCCTCTCAATGCGGCTCCAGGCGACACAGGAGAACTCTTTCTTCCAGAACCCGCGCGAGACGATCAGCTCGACCGTCTTCGGATAGACATCTTTCGGGTTGATCGCGATATCCCAGAGCGTGCCGATAAGCTTTCCGTCGCGGCTGAATATACCGCACTTCAGCATCTCTGAAAAATAGAGGAACATCGAGGAGACTCGTTTCGCCATATTATTTCACGCGCTGGTTCGGTTTGACAACACCGCCTGATATGATCAGTTTCATTGAGTCCTCTAAACTCATATCAAGCAAACGCACACGATCTTTCGGAACGAACACCAGAAATCCGCTTAAAGGATACGGCGTATTCGGAATAAGTACGCCCACAAGTTCATTCTTGCTTGTCTCGTTTATCTCGGAAACCCATTCCTGGGTCACAAACCCCAGCTGGTAGATCCCCTTTGAAGGATATTCAACGAGAGCGACTTTATTCAATCCCAACTTTTCCTTTGAAAAGACAAAATCCGCCACCTGCTTCGCGGGCGGATAGATGCTCTTAACAAGCGGTATCCTGTTAACGATATTCTCGATGGCGGGAAGCATCCGCTTGCCGATGATCCTGGTCGCGATAAATCCGGTGACAATGAGAAAAAGCGCGGTCGCGAGAAGCCCGAGGCCCGGAATATAAAAACCGAGTTCTCCGACAAAGAACCCCTTCGCGTATTTACCGAAGAGCCCGTCGGCAACCCGCAGGATCGTAAGAACAACGTAGATCGTCACCACGATGGGTACCCAGAGCGCGAGACCCGCTAAAAAATAATTCCTGATCGCTGAAGAGACTCTCCTGTGCCCGCTCATAGACTATCCCTTTCTTTTGAATATTGCCGCGGCGGAAACCGCCCCTTCCGGCGCGATCGCGACACTCCGTATCTCGCTTGCCCGCTCTTCCGAGAGGCCGGCCGGTATGGCTATTTCGCCTCGCCCGGGCCCTTGATCGCCGCCACGCTCACCCTCTCGATCTTGAGCTCATTGATAATATCAAGCGCCTTCATAACGCCGTCGAACGCGGCAAGCCGGTCCACTTTTAGAACGACCCGGATCCGGGGATTAGCCGCCGCGAGCGCCTTAAGCCGCTTCTTCAGCTCCGGAGCGCTCAACGCGTCTTTGCCGAGATGGAGCGTTCCCTCCTTCGTAACGGCAAGAATGACATTGTTTTCGCCTTTCAACGCGACAGCGCTCGAGGCGGACGGAAGGTTAACTTCGATCTTCGATACCCGCTGGGGACTGAACGTATACAGCAGGCTGAACGATATGAAGAAAAAGATGAACATCGTCATGACGATATCGGTCATCGCGACCGACTCGAGCGCCACTATATAGTCCTTCGATCCCTTGATATTGATCATACGTCTACGCCTTCGTTTTTCCGCGTTTCATCTCGGCGATGACCTCGACGAGCTCCATCGAATAATTCGACAGCTCCTTCGCCGTATGCTTGATCCTGCTGATGATATAATTGCAGAGAAGATACAACGGGACCGCGACGCTCAACCCCGCCGCGGTCGTGATCATCGCCTGGTAGATCCCCTGGGCGAGCGCGCTCACCGTAATATCGGATCCCGCCTGTTCCCAGGCCATGAACGCCTTGATCAAGCCCGTAATCGTCCCCAAAAACCCGAGCAGCGGCTCGATACCGATGATCGATATGAGGCCGCCAAGATACTTCTCGAGGTCGTTCACCTGAAACATACCGAGGCGCTCAAGGGTCTTTTCGATCTCCGCCACCGGGAGATCCCGCCGCTCGATGCCTATTTTAAATATTTTTGAGATCGGATGCTTGAGATTCTCCGCGCAAAATTTCAGCGCGAGGTCCGTCTGTCCCGACCTGAGCCGCGAAAAGATGACCTCCGCGAACTTCGGAACGTCAAGCTTGATCGTCCAGAGGCTCCATATTTTTTCGACAACGATGGCAAACCCTATGACCGACCCGGCCAGGATCGGTATCATCAACGGCCCGCCCTTAATAATTATCCATACCATCGCTTACCCCGTATAATCTGTCGTTGATATCGTTAATATATTAGTTGTGATTATACCATACAAAATTAACCGTCTACAAGAATTTTACCTCTGACCGTATATCGCGATGCGTAGTTTGGATTTTGTATCTAGTATCTTGTATCTGGCATCTAGTAGAAAACTGCCTATAGTCAGCATATAAAATCCGAACCAAAATTCGGTACGCTGGATATCCCGCAGTGGCGGGATCCCGCAAACCTTTTACAATTGGGCGGGACAAGATGCCAGATACTAGATACTGTTTTTCCCAGATACTAGATACAAGATACCAGATACAATGCCTACAGTATGCCGCTATTTTTGACACAGCCGGCGAAGTGTGCTATAGTTGTCGCAAGAAGAGCTCAAGGAGACCACATGAACATACTTGTTGACGTGGCGGTGTTCGCGGTGGGGATCATCGTTATCGTTAAGAGCGCGGATCTCCTGACCGACGCGGCCGAAGGTATCGCCGAAGCGCTCGGGATCCCCCGGATCATCATCGGGCTGACGATCGTCAGTATCGCCACAACATTTCCCGAATTTATCGTCTCCACTTTCTCCGCGCGCATGGGCTACGGCGGCATGGCTGTCGGCAACGCCCTGGGGTCATGCCTGGTGAATATCGGCCTTATTCTTGCCGTTGCCGCGATACTGCGGCCGATCGAGTTCGACCGCCTGACGATGCGGCGTGAGCAGCCGCTCCTGCTGGCCGCCGTTCTGACGCTCTGCGGGGCCGCCTCAAACGGAACGCTCGGGCCGGGAAACGGCGCGTTTCTCGTATCGCTTATGGCGCTCTTTTACATGTATATTATCATTCGGGAGCTGACTTCGAGAAGATCGAACGGTAAGAAGGCGGCAGTGAAGCGGAACATCGGAAGGAACGCTCTGATCTTTTGTATCGGCGCCTCCGGCGTGGTCGTTGCCGCCAGATACGCGATCATCCCGCAGGGGGTATCGATCGCGCGCTTTCTGGGGATCCCTGAGATCGTCATCGGGCTATCGCTGGTCGCTGTCGGCACGTCGCTTCCTGAGTTCGTTACCGCGATCGTCGCGAGCTCCAAAAGGATGGGAGAGCTTGCCGCCGGAAATGTGATCGGAGCCAACATGCTGAACATTCTCTGGGTGCTCGGATGCTCCGCGCTTCTGAACCCCATCCCGATCGATCACCAAACAATGTTCGTGACCCTTCCGGTCGTTCTCCTGATGACAATCCTGCTTCTAATTTTTTCACGGACCGGGTCAAGGCTCACCAGGAACGAGGGGCTGACTCTTGCTTTTCTCTACTTCGGGTATATCGCTTATATAATCGTATTCGCGTATAAATAAGAAACGGCTTTTCGGGCGCCTATCGCTTTGATACGCGCTGAAAAACCGTTTCTTTCACGTCAGAATAAAACTACTTCTTCTTGCCGAGAATGATCTGTTCCGCCTCGAGCCAGTTATCGAGATTGCCGCCATTGCTGTCGCCGCGCTGTTTCCACAGTTCGTAAGCTTTCTTTTCGATCATGGACACAACGTTCTGATCGCTCATCTTTGTGCTTGCGATTTTTTCGGTTTTCTTGGCGCTGATAGCGGGACGAACCGCTGTCTTCGTCGCTTTTTTTGCCATAGAGAATCCCCCTTTTTTTTGTACACTTCGAAGATCAAAAGATCTTTACTTTTGACAATGCAAATGCTGCCGGGATTCAGAACCGGTACGGGCCTCGAAAACCAGCACCACTATTATACACAGTTCTACAATTTATGCAATACTTTTTTCAAATATTTCGGGATGCGGGAGCCGATCAAGGCATAGATCGTTTTGAGGTGCATCCTGAAGAGTGATTCGAACGAATCTCTTCCGCTTGTCCCCGAGTCGAATGTATGCCACCAGTTCCAATCGCTCCCTTCGGTAATAAAGAGCTCGCGCCAGGCTTTTCGAATCTTCTCGGCGGGTATTCCCCGCTTCGAGGCCTTCATCAGCTCATCGCGGGCGATGCCGACGTACTCCCAGGCGAGGTTCTTCTGAGTGTTCCCGATCCATACCTCAAAATTGCGGTTGATCCATGATCCGGGGACGATCAGGTCAAGCGTTCGCTTCGGAGGCTCCCGCCTGAGGTAGTCACGTACCGTCGTTGTTTTGATCGTGTCGCTTGTATCGAACCGGCCGTACAGAGTCTCGAAAAACTGCCGCCCGTTGTCGTGGTAATATTCCCAGGCGTTCTCCCCGTCCATAACGATCGTTGCCAGGCGCTCGTGTTTCCCGGCCGAAAAGTTTTCATGTATCGCCGAAAAATGTCCGAAGAGATCCTCCGCCGCCGCTTCCGGCGCCCAGCTGTGGTAATTAAAACTGATAAGATCGGAAAGATTCTTATCCCTGAAAATAGCGGCAACCGATCCGGACTTCTTCTCGATCCGATACGGCCGATATAACATTGTTCGGTCGGCGGCTTTCCGCGCCTTCATTTTTTTCAGCGTGGCGAACAGTATATCTTCGTCAGCCGCTATCCAGCGAATGCCCGCTTCGGCGATAAGTTCGAGCGCCTTATCGCTTACCGAGCCCTCGGAAGGCCACATCCCCCGCGGGGGACTTCCGAAATTCGTTGTGTGGTACGCGATCGCGTCGATGATCTGCCGCTTCGCGTCTTCGGGATGTGAAAATCTGCGCGCCGGCAGCGGAAGTTTCGGCGACGGTACTCTGGCGATATTCGTATCGCACAAAAGCGGCAGTATCGGATGGTAGTACGGGCTGCAGGAGATCTCGATGCGTCCGGCTTCCTGAAGCCTCCGGTACAGAGGGATGATCTTCGTCAGGATCTCATGCTGCTTCTGGAGCACGTATTGCTTGTCCGATTCGGTGTACTGCTGCTCCTTCGCGCGGATGCTCTGCAGGTTCTTGTCTTCATCGAAGCTGATCGAATGGAACCATGACAGATTAAAAAGGACCTGAAGATCGAGCAGCTCGCACTCCGAAAATCTCTCGGCTGAACGCTGCAGCTGAGCCGCCGTAATATTGACCCCCCGCTTGACCAGAAGATCGAAGTACCGCTTATTCGGTTCGATGACCTGTTTATAGCGCACTTTAAAAAAACCGCAAAGGGCTTCACGCCGGTCGGCAAGATCCATATCCTGAGGTCTTTTTATGCTCAGTTCAAGCAGTGTATCGCGAGCGTTATTGCGCGCGTAATCGTTGATCTGTTCGACCAGGACCGGAACAAAATTGAAGACGGCCCGCGCTGTATCGAACCTCTCGAGAAGCGAGGCCATCGGATAATAATCTTTCACACCATGAAGCCGCACCCAGGGCATCGCGTAGACGTTCCGCGCGTCATCCTTGTAATACGGCTGATGCATGTGCCACACGAACGCGACGTTTAATCTATGCTTAGTGCTCATCCTCGTATCTCGTCGTTCGTAT
>JBDRSA010000115.1:0-10942 GCA_043825275.1 Candidatus Omnitrophota bacterium | reverse complement strand
CTCCTGGTGATCTCGAGAAGAGCTTTCACAAAAAAGATAAGGTTCCCCGACCGCTCTTCCGCGGTCGAAAGCAGATCCATCTGCTGTTTATTTAATGGGCCGGTTATTTTCCTTGTCACCGGCGCGATACAGCTCTGTATCGCCGCGAGATGCTCTTTTATGTCATGGGTAACCCGCAGCACGTATTCACTCTTTACCGTATCTTTTTTCATAAGCAGCGCGTTCGCCTCACGCAGGCTCCGCTCTCGTTTCCGCAATCGCTGGGCGATCGAAGTAGCCATATACGCCCCAATATACATCGTCGATATAAAAACAAAAGAGACGCCGATTATGTACCGAATATTACTGTGCAGGTCGCACGTCAAGAACCCCTGAAGACAATAGTGGCTTATCCACCCGGCTCGCTCCGCGACCGCGATAAAAACATACAGCGCTACGGCGAATGTCGCGTGCAGGAACGCGGCGCTTCGGGACAGTAATGAGCTCGCGATAATAACATGAAAGATAAAATAAAATATGAAGGGGTTCTCGACGCCGCCCGAAAAGTGGATCAATCCCGCGAGGCAGATAAGATCAAGTGATATCTGGATATTCGCCATCGCGTCCGCGTTCGCTATGTCGAATCTCATTTTTCTTTTCACGACAACGCGCAAAAGAAGTAAAAAAAGAATATTATACCCGGCGAGTACCGCGGCGATCAGAAAGAGAGGCCTTTGATTGAGTCGGATCCCAAGGAAAGATGGGACAAATATTGTCGTCCCCAGGACGCCGGCGACAGCGATCCATCGCAGATTAATGATCCAATATATCCGTTTGACAAGGCCGCGTACTTTCATTGCTGTGGCAACCTTCCAAAAAAGTGGCAGCTAAAATTTGTCGTAATAAATATCTTCCAACTTTACGCCGCTTTTTGTAAGAACCCTCATCGAGGCGTCGATCATCGGCGGCGGACCGCAGAGATACGCCTCTTTCGACATTTTTACATCAAGATATTTTTCCGCGACCTGCGTCACGAGGCCGACCTCCCCTTCCCATTTGTCGTGCGGTTTCGGCTCAGAAAGCGCGGGAATGTATTTAAAATTCGGGAACTTCTCTTCCAGCTTTTTTAATTCTTCCGTGAAGAAGAGATCCCGTTTTGTCCGGGCTCCGAAGAAGTAGAAGATCCTCCGGGGCATATTCCGTTCCGATAGATAATGAACAATTGAGCGGATCGGCGCCATACCGCAGCCGCCGCCGATAGCTATTATATCGCTGGCGTTCTCCTCCCGAAGGAAGAAATCCCCGAACGGCCCCGTAAAGACCACTTCATCGTTAACGTCAAGCGCCTTGTGGATATACGCGGAACAGAGCCCTCCCGGCACGATCCGCACGATAAGCTCGATGCGGTCGATAACCGATGGAGAGCTCGCGACTGAGTACGCGCGATACTCGTCGGTCCCCGGAATTTTAAACTGAACATACTGGCCCGCTTTGAAATTGATCTTTTTATCGTGGATCACCAGCTGCACGAGCTTAATATCATGGGTCAGCGGAACAATTCTGGAAACTTTTGAGCGAAACTCTTCGGCTCCCAAAAGGTACTCGGGGATATTGATCTCGATATCCTTCTTCACTTTTACCTGACAGGCGAGCCGCACGCCCTCTTCGCGCTCTTTCCTGGCTATATAGACTTCTTCGGTCGGCAAAATATCTCCGCCGCCGCTTAATACTTTGACCTTACAGAATCCGCACGTCGCTTTCCCTCCGCATGCCGACGGAATGAAGATCTTGTGCTGATTCAGGTATCCAAGCAGGTTCTCGCCGCCCGTGATAGGGATCTCCCTCTCGCCGTTCAGCGTCAGCGTACATTCGCCGTACGTTACGAGAAATCTCTCCGCGAGAAACAAGAGTACCGCAATCACTAAAAGTATCGCATTAACTACCAAAAAGGTGACCATGTTACGTTATTATTCCTTTTTTAACCACTATCAAATTAGCTGTCATTGCGAGCGAAGCGAAGCAATCTCCCGAGCGAAGCGAGGATATCCTCTTGTAATTCTGATTGAGATTGCTTCGTCGTCCCGAAAGTTCGGGACTCCTCGCAAAGACAACCTGAACTCAAACCTTAAATACTGTCTTGCAATGAACATAACAAACTTACACACCAATTCTTACTATTGAACACTCGCCATACCCGAAAAACCCATGAAGGCCAGCGCCAGAATTCCGGCGATCACCATCGTAATACCGGCTCCCCGTAAACCGTCCGGGACATCGGATACGGTTCTCAATTTTTCCCGGATCGCCGCTATAACGGTGATCGCCAGCATCCACCCGACGCCTGACCCGATCGAAAAGAATAGCGTTTGCATAAAAGTATACGTCCTAAGCACCATAAAAAGTGAGACCGCGAGGATCGTGCAATTAACGGTAATGAGCGGCAAGAATATGCCGAACGAACTCTGGAGACGCGGGAAGAACTTTTCAATGATCATCTCCAGAAGCTGTACGACGCTCGCGATCACAATGATAAAGACCAGATACGCCATGATCTCGCTTCCGGTAGGGATAAGGATAAAGTGGAGCAGCGCCCAATTGATGCAGGCGGTAATCGTCATAACAAAAATTACCGCGATCCCCATACCCATAGCGGTATTCAGGTGCCGTGACATCGCCAGCATCGGGCACATTCCCAGCAAATACGTAAGCGCGATGTTATGGGTAAAAACCGCCGCGATCAGAATAGCGATAGGGTTCAGCTTCATACTAGACATCCTTCTCGGGTTGGAGCTTTGCCGTTATGCGAAAGATCCATAGATAGATCGCCAGAAGGAAGAACGCCCCCGGCGCCATCGCCATAACGATCCAGGGCGTGAACCCTTCCGGCAGTACTTTAATATTAAAGAATGATCCGAACGCCAGAACTTCCCGGATCGAGGCGATAAAAAGCAGCGAATAGGTATAACTGAGGCTGTTCCCGAGCGCGTCAACCACGGAATAGCCGATCGAATTCTTTCCGGCGAACGCTTCCTGCCTTCCCATAATGATGCAGTTGGTTATGATGAGAGCGACATACGGACCGAGTTGTTTGCTGATAACGGGGAAATACGCTTTCAGGAACTGGTCGATGACGATAACCAGGGTGGAAATAACGACCATAAACGTAATGATCCGGTACTGCGGCGGGATGAATTTTCGCATCGCTGAAATAATGGATGAGGAACAGACCAAAACGAACAGGACGCTCAGCCCCATCGCCAGCGCGTTCTCCACTTTATTGCTGACGGCAAGAGCGGAACAGAGGCCGAGAAGCTGGCAGCAGACGGTGTTCTCCTTGAAGAAACCTTTGCTGAACGTTCGGAACGCTCTCGTATAAAAAAGCCTGCTAAGTTTCATTCTTTGCCCTCAAGCCGGGTCCTGAACGCGACGACTGCTTCATTGATCATATCGATCAATGCGGCCGATGTCATCGTCGCTCCTGTTATCGCGTCAACCTCATCGCTTCGGGACGCTTTACGCCGCATGGCGATCGTCAATCGGGGTGTAAGTTTCTTTTTTCTGAATTGATCCAGGAATTTCGTCTCCGAAATTCTCCCTCCCAGGCCGGGAGTCTCTTCCTGCGCTATTATGGTGATGCTCTCGAGCGTTTTGAGATCGGGCCCCAGCGCCACCAGTCCTTTGATGGGCCCCCAGAGTCCTCTTCCTTCAAATTCAAAAATATTGACATTTTCAGGCGTCAGGTAATAGGCAAAATCTTTCTTCTCCATCGTTCGGATATTCTTCCTGAAGACTTCCTCAAAATTCTCAGCGGTATACGCGACCTCTCCCGCCTGCAGGATGGATACTTTAAGCTGGCGCTTTTCATATTTCGCGATGATCGGATACGTATGGCCGCGCATTCCCAGCAGCATGAGCGTGCACACGCTTCCTATGATCAGGATAAACAGTATATTTTTAACTTTTTCTCTCATATTGATCAAGGTGAACCGGCCTCGGTACTTCTAAACCGGATGCTTATCACAACAGTATCGATAAGCGGCGCGAACGCGTTCATGATAAGGATCGCGAACATAACGCCTTCCGCGAACCCTGAGATCCCCCGTATCAGCACGGTAAGCACGCCCAGGATGGCTCCGTAAACCCACTTTCCCTCAAGCGTTAAAGGCGATGTTACCGGATCGGTCGCCATAAAGAACGCCCCGAAAAGCAAACCGCCCGAAAGAAGCTGAAAGGCGGGCGGCGCGAATACCTCAGGAGAGGCGGCATGTCCGATCAGAGAAACAATAACAACACTCCCCAGATACGTAAGCGGCACCCGCCAATCGGCGATCCTCACCAGTATTAGGATCACTCCCCCGATAAGGATCCCGAGCCGGAACGTCTCTCCGATAGATCCGGCGGTGGTTCCGAAAAAGAGAGGCCCGAGGCCCGATATCACGTGTGTCGTTTTATAATCGATAAGGGGCGTCGCCGCGGTCACCGCGTCCGGCGCGAACCGGACCAGGCCGCCAAGGCCGCCGGAGAACGGCTTATTCCACATCGTCGTAAAATACTCCGGGAACGCCAGGCTCAAAAAGACTCTTCCCACCAGCGCGGGATTAAAAATATTTCTCCCGGTCCCGCCAAACACTTCTTTCCCGAAGAAGACGCCGAACATGCTTCCGACCGCGACCATCCAGAGCGGTATTGTCGGCGGAAGTATCAGCGGGAAAATAAGGCCGGTCGCGAGAAATCCTTCGTGGATCGGCTTCTTCCTGCCGTACGAGAATGCGACTTCAATAAGGCCGCCCGCGGCGTAGGAAACAAGGATCACCGCGACGACCCTGAGGCCGTAGAAATAGACGCCGGCGGCAGCCGCGGGGATCAGCGCGACAATAACAAAGCTTATATACCGCTTAATATCGATCCCGTCGAGGATATGGGGCGAAAACCGGGTGGTCTTATCCGTCCCGAAAAAGAACTCATCGGTAGCCTCGTAAACGGCATAGAACCGTTTAAGATATTTATTTTTCTTAAACACAACGCCTGCGCTGTCAAGAACGTCCCGGATCAGCTTCATCGTATGCTCTTTACCCCTTTGTATTCATCAAGTCCTCTAAGGTTGAACCGCGGCAGTATACAGATCGAATTGTCGCACCCGATCTCTATCAATTTCGTTTTTGTGTCCCGCATGTTCTTCCCCAGCGGTATTTTGGACGGGCAGACATACGAACAGAGGTTGCATTCGATACACTTAAAGACGCCGAAACGCATCAGCGTTTCATTGATGCCGAGCCGCGCCTGCCGGTCGATCAATGTCGGTATGATCCTGACGGGACAGACTTCGAGGCAATAACCGCACTGGATACACGGCCGCGACTCTCCATGAAGGTTTGAGGAGGCTTCTTTCTCTTTTCGTAAAACGCACGACGCGAACGCCCGCGAATAGGAATCGGTCCGCGCGCCCGGCCTGACGAACGCGAAGAGTTTTCTCTCCCGGCCCTCGGGGATCGCGATGATCTGCGAAAATGTTCTGCTGATCGGAAGCCCAAGGTCGTTCAACTCGACACCGGTCAAGAGACTGTTGAGAACGATCCTTGAAGTCCCTTCTTCTAAGCGTCCGTCCAGAACACTCTGAAGCGGCGCTCCTATTCGCACGCTCAGATGAATATTCTTTTTAAATGTCGGGCCGCACAACGCGATCGTCCGGTCGATCAGCGGCTTTCCCTCCGTGACCGCCTCATGCGCGTGCAGTACCGCCTGGATATTCAGGACAACGATACCGATATTGGCCGCCGAATATCCATACGGGAACTTCTTGCCGAGTATGGTCGGCACAAGCACCTCATCGTACCCCTGGGGATATTTCGGGGCCAGCGGATAGAGCGTAAAATCCTCGAGCGATGAGGCCAGCTTCTTAACCCGTTCAAGAATGCCTAATCGAGCCTTATTAACAGCAAGATGGATCCTCGCCTTCGGCATGATCTTTTTCAGGATCCTGATCCCTTCGACAAGGCGGTATAGATTTTTTCCTTTCAGAAGGAGCTCGAGTGACACATTATACGCTTCCGACTCCACGCCGTGAATGATCAGATCCTCAACCTCTTCCGGCATGATGATCGAACTTTTAAAACGCGTCGGGATCCCTTCCCTTTCGAGCGACGCCACCCCCGATAGGTATATTAGTTCCTCGATCTTCTCCGCGGAAAGCTTGTCCCACCGCGGAGAATACCCTTCGATCTTCTCGCAGTCGCCGCTTCCGTCACCGTCGATCTGGACCATCGTCGTTTCCCGGTTAAAGTAATTCATTTTTTTGATGTCCGATACGGCTCCGGCGAGCGAGGCATGAATGGGGGATGAGATATTGGTATCGTCGCGGGCGATGATCTGGCCGAGCCGCACCTGATCACCTTTCTGTACGCAAAGCTTCGGATCGCTCCCGAGCCCCTGTGATAGGGGGATCAGAACGCGGGAAGGAATTTCGTGCGCAACGATCTCGTCGCGCGCCTTCCCCTCAAAGTGCTTAAACCTGTATCCTCCGAAGAAACTTTTCGTTGTCATAGGAACTTTTGTATGCCCGGTATCGCTTGACAGCGCTATTGTAAATGCGCCTTGACCTTGGCGAGCAGTTCTTCCGGTTTGAGCGGTTTTTCAGCGTAATCGTCGACGGGGAGCCAATCTCTATCCCCCGCTTCTTTGCTGAAACCCAGACCCGTCTTCTCTTTGATCGCTGTCAGCATAATGATCGGGATATTCCCGCATTCCTCGGAATTCTTGAGTTCTCTCGAAACCTCAAACCCTTTGTCCTGCGTCTCCATCATTACATCAAGGATAATGAGATCGGGGGCTTCCTTTTTTGCCTTCTCGAGGCCCGATTTTCCGGTCTTCGCGACCACAACCTCATAGTGTTCACTCTCAAGAACCACCTTCATCGATTTTACGATATCCGGATCGTCGTCAATGATCAATATCTTTGACATATCCCCTCCTCGGTTTTCTCACCTGCCGGTCTTTATATTTACTTAACTGTATACATAGGAAGATTATAACGCAGGGAGAAAAAAACCGCAACCTTTTCGTTGCCCCTTCTCAAGAACGATCAAGGCATTTTAAGCGGTAAGATGCGCGACATCGTCCGCGATGAAGCTCCTTGTAAAAGCGGCGATTGTTCGATAAAACCCGGTCTTCGCGTTCGATTCCGCGCTATTGGTAAAATCAGCCACCCAGGCTGAGAGGTGAGCATCCAGAAAATCCTTCTGCTTTTTTCGATACTGAGCCGCAACCTCAGGTAGTCCCTCTTCTGTCGCGTCGGTCTCCTTAAAGATGAGGAAATACATGAACTCAAGTTCCATTGTAACGTGGTCAGGTACTTCATGGATCTGGATGGAAAGCCCCTCATTACGGTAGAGACTCCGGACATCGAGCGTCGAATCCCCCATAACGGTCCTTTTCCCCTCCAGATACACTGAGCCATACGGCGCCGCGAGCAGCTTAAAAGGCCCGACAAAGAGCTTCGAATGGTCAACCTTCAATGACTCAAGGGATTCGGAAACCGGAATCACCTCAGCATCTCTGAGGTACGTTCCGGCTTCCGAATCCTCAAGCCCGTGCAAGGCCTTGATCAACTCTTCGTCAGGAACGCGGTAACAATCTGAAAGGATCCTGTATGTTTCGGCACGAGTATTCACGCGTAAATCGCCGCCTCTTCTCGCCTGTTGTTTTTGCCGGTTGTACCGTGCCTATACCTTTGAAACTTTCAGTCTTGTGTGCGCATAGAACGCCGTAGAACCGCTCAATCTATCGTAATCCGCCGGAATGACCGTATTGTTATTCCCGCCGCGGGGCGTTTTACCGAACTTTTTGGACGCCAAACGTCCGTACGCCCAATGCCCCTGCCCATAACACTTCGCGATCGTTCCCGGGCGAACGCCTTCCCATAACTTCGCCGTACAGGTGATCTCGTCGACTTTGGATCTCAGTTTTATCCTGTCGCCGCTTTTTATGCCGAGCTTTACGGCGTCCCGCGGGTTGATCTTCGCGACATCATCCCAGGGCTCATCGCCGGGATCGACGTCTTTCAACTCCTGGTACCAGACACAGTTTGCCGACCTTCCTTCTCTGTTGAGACGGGACTTATAATCGACAAGGAGAAAGGGATACTCCTTCGCGTCTCCCCAGACGAACGGCTCTTCGTAGTGGGGAACGAACGCCTTCTCGCCGGTCGCCTGATAGTTACAGACAGAGAGAATATCGTCGACAGTCGTTTTATGCTTTTCAGCATGTTCTGTCAGCGCTTTTTTCAGGGTTTCTGAGTAGAATTCGAACTTTTTCGTCTCTGTCTTCATCTTCCCCCAGCGCTTTCGATAGTGATACGGGTCGGAGTTCCATACGCCTTTCAGGCGGTACTCTTCCCAGCCGCTCAGTTTGTCCCCGCCCTCATATACCTTCGGGTCCCAGAGCTTATGGGTCGCGTACTTAAGAGCGTACAGGGCGAACTCCTTCTCATTCGTCGGCTCTTTACCGGTCTCGGGGTCTTTATACGTCTTGTAGTGCCTCAAAAGATTATCGAAACCTTTCTCGGCGAGCTTCTCCGCGAGCGCCCATGGAAACTCGGACTCATCGATCTTCACGTCCCACATCTTCTCATTGACCGGCTGCAGCAATGTAACATGGCGATACCCGTTGCCGTGCACCTTTACATATCCCCACTTTTCGTACATATGGTGCGTAGACGGAATTACGATGTCCGCAAACCACGTAAATTCAGCCGCATGCGTGGTGACATGCACAACAAACGGGATCTTGGACAATGCCCGTTCCCAGCGCTCGGTCTCCGGGCAGGAGAACGCGAAATTGTTCATGTACCCGATCGCGACCTTGATCTCATTCGGGTTCTCTTCCAGTATTCCGGCAGCGGCGTTATTTGTCACCACAGCGCTTCCCGGCTTCCCTTTTTTGAGCGCCGGAAATGCCTTCGTGCCGCGCTGGTCGATCTTTTTATGCTTCTTTCCCGCTTTCGCGATGTCGTCCATAAAATCATCGGGCTCCGGGAAGTCCGAGGTGTAGACCTTGTTTGGCTCAAGCGTTCCGCCGACATTGTCGACCGACCCGACCAGGCCGTTCAGGGCATGGGTCGCCATCGCCGTATATCCGCCGCGGACCTGCATCGACGGGCCTCCGCCGACCCAGCAGATCGCGCGTGGCGCTTCCTTGCCGAAGCCGATCGCGACCCTGCGTATCTGTTCAGCGGATATCCCTGTCCTTTTCGCGGCCCATTCAGGCGTCTTATCACGCAGTTCGATATTCCACCACTGAACCAGACCGTGCGTGTACTTCTCTTGAAAAGTCGCTTTCGTTTCTTCCTTCTCAGAGCCGTCGTCCGCTTTTATCTTCAATGTAAAATTCTCCGGGATCGTCTTTCCCGCAACGAACTCTTTCACCGGTGAGTTCTCGTTAAAATCTCCGACGAAATCCTTGTACCACAGCCCTTCGGTCAGGATCACATTGGCCATCGCGGAAGCGAGCGCCCCGTCCTCTCCGGGTATGATCGGCAGCCACTCATCCGCCTTTGTCGCGGTCGCGGACAGCCGCGGATCGATCACCGCTATGGTCGCGCGGTCCATGACCTCGCTCCACTGGCTGAGATAATAGGAAACCTGACGATTCGCGGATATCGGGTCGGACCCCCAGCAGATGACATACCTGGTATTCTTGACATCGTATTGCCGGTAGTCCCACAACCCTTCCGTATAGTAGGGGCCGAATTTTTCCGCCTCGGCGCAGATCGCGCTATGCGATATATTGTTCGGAGACCCGATGATCTTCGTCATCCGGTCATAGATTATATCGCGCATGTACGAATATCTGCCCCTCATCAGCATGTACTTATATGTCTCTTCGTTCTTTCTGAGATCCATTATTTTGTCAGCGATCGTATCGAGCGCCTCATCCCAGGATATGGGGACAAATTTCGGATCCTCATTCCTCCCCTTCTTCGGATTTGTCCTCTTCATGGGGACTTTGATCCTATCAGGATCGTAGACCTGTTGAAGAGACATGGCCGACCGTGGACAGGAGGCTTTTCCGTTCACTTTTGAGTTGGGGTTGCCGCGAACCTTTGTCGCTCTTCCATCGACAACATACGCCTGCACCGAGCACCATGACGTACATCCCTGGCACGTCGTCGGCTTCCACGCTCCCGTTTCCGGGAACGGCTGCTCGCCCGCAGTTGCAAAGGCTTTTAAGGTAGGCTTCGCGCGGGAACCGAGCACTGCTGCCGCTCCGCTAGCGGCGGCGGTCTTCATAAAAGACCTTCGGGTTAATTTGATATCTTTCATTCCCATAACAAAGTTCTCCTTTTTTTAGATCGATCCTTTGCTTTTTATGTACGTGCTAGGGTTGTAGTCGCGTACGTAATAGATCTTCGGCTCAGTTCCGAGCTCTTCTTTGCGGCGGAACGGCTTATATTTTCCGAGGATCTCGTTCACTTTGCTGTTCGGATCGTTCAGATCGCCGAAGATCCTCGCGTCGCAGGGGCATCTCAATACGCAATACGGAAGCTTCCCTTTCTTAACCCTGTGATCGCAGAATGTGCATTTTTCAACAATGCCGCGATACCGCAGCCCCGACCCTTTCAGGTTCTTCTCCCGGTCAGGGTTATAGAGCGGTGTCACCGTACCCTTTGTTTTCTTCGTTACCTCGCTCGCGGGGTCCGTGCAGCCCTTAATAAGCGGCGTTTCATTTCGCCAGAACTTATGCGGCTTCTTTGAATTCCGAGATATAACGCCCGGATACGGACACGCCGCCATGCAGCTTTTACACCCGATGCACTTGCTTGGATCATGCGCGGTAATATCGCCTTCTTCCTTATGCATGGCGCCCGTCGGGCAGATCCTGACGCACGGCGCTTTCTCGCAATGATTGCAGAGCGTCGGGATGAAGTGATACCGCACGTTCGGGAACTTGCCCTCGGTGCTTGCCTCAT
>JBDRSA010000114.1:0-4023 GCA_043825275.1 Candidatus Omnitrophota bacterium | reverse complement strand
TCTTCATCGCTGATCAATTCTGTATCGCCTTCCGATCCGAAATATACAGGGAGGTCATACTCTTCGTCCACCGCTACCCCGCGCGGAAGAACCGGGCTTTTTACCTTTTTCGCCAGGTCGTCAACGATCTCCGGCCTTCCCCGTATCACACCCCGGACAAAGGACGCGATCCGCGGAAACCGCTTCTCCCACGGCTTTTTCGCATAAATGGCGTCAAACTTCCTTCGGACCTTTCGCTCAAGCGTTTGCGCCCGCTCAAGATCGATCAGCGACATGTCCGGATGGATGGATGCTTTGTACTCTTCGAGCACGCTTTCGTAAACACCGGCGTCCCCCAGATAATACTCAAGCTCCAGGTACCATTCGATATTACTGCGCCCTGATTCACGAAACGCGGGCGATAGCGCTCTCGGCGTGATCCGATGCATAAAATTTTGAAGCATCCGGCAGACACACTCTTCCCACGACCTGAACGGATGGACCTGGATCAATTTCAGCTCTTCACCCATGGCGTCCATCACGCTGATCTCGATCGTCATGCGATGATCTTCCTGATACCGATTATTAAGCCGTCTTGCCGTAACGCTGATCCCTGAATGAACGGCAGCTGCTCCCAGCTCTTCGTTCAGCGCGCGCATGAACAGACTTACCCCGTCATACAGCGCTATCGTTCTGTCAGGCACGATAAGCGCGACGGAGATGTCGAACGCGATCTCACTCTGAAGAAACCGCTCCTTACCGATGAGCGAGGCTTCCATAGCGCCTTCCAGATGCTCCGAAGCCCTTTCTGAAGCTTTTTGTATGCATCTCTCAAACATGGGAATGTTGAACTCGACCGGGCTGCCCGCCGACGGCGACTGGCGCTCGATCTGGGGGTCTACCGGCTCCTCATGAGAAGGTGACCGCCTGGGCGGCGTCCGTCGCGGACCTTCTCCCCAGGGGATATTCGGTCTGTCGGGCCCCCTGCCATTATCCCGGTCCGGGTATTCTTCATCGTTATCCATCGTCGATAAGCGCGCCAGCTGATAGCCAAACGATCCGGCAAGCGGCACGAGTACCGTATTCCAGAGGCCGTGGATAACGGTATTGGCACCAAGCGGGATACCGAAGAAGCGTATTAGCGTCCCCCAGAAACCGATATCGTGCCAATTTGCCCAGATGTTATATATCGCGTAGATAAGGCCCGCGTAAGTCGCGACATTCAAAATGGCGATCCCGACAACCCGCTGGATCCACGCTCTCCTATCCTGCGGCTCATGCCAGCGCGAATAATACTTAAAGAAGAGCGTCACCGGCGACATGATGAGCGCTTCGAGCCAGTCCAGCAGGGCGGCTCTCGACTCATGTCTTCTGATGATGTCCCAACCGAGGAATTTGACCGTGTCGAGCGCATGCGCGAGTGTTTCATTCTTCAACTGCCCCAGATCATTCGAGATCGCACGCGCATTCGTATGAATAGAGTCGATTATCGCGTTATCGTAGCTATTGTTAGTATAATTGACCCCATCGATCACGATCGTTTCGAGATTACCGATAATGGCCCTAATGAATCGGGGATGATCCGTTCTCGCGAATGTTACGATCGCGCGCCGCGCTCCATCCCGGTACAATTGAATATCATCGGTCAGATCATCGACGAACGATTTGATGATCACTTCGCTTTCTTGAGCCAGTGCCTTCGTAATTTTTCTATTGTTTATCACGGCAAAACTGACAAGAAGAGACTTGGCGTCCCGCGCGACATCCGGATTGTCCTTCTCCTGAACCAGGTAAAGAACGAGCTTCGGCACCTGTTGTGCTATCTGCGCCGCAAGATTCGGATCGGTCGATCCCGCGAAGAAAAGCAGACAGTCTCTTGCCCTTGCGCGCAGGATACGATCATCCAGGCCGAGGTTCATCATCATCATGCTGACCGCGGTCCTATTATTCCCTTTCACGTGATGAGAGCTCGTGAGCACTTTAAGAATAGCCGCATCGCCATCTATCACGAGATCTCTGACGATATCGTGGGCCTCCAGACGAATCCGTTCGTCATCGTTAAATAAGTTCTTTACCGCCTCGGTGGCTCTGTTCTTATCTTCGGAAATCTCGCGTTCGGTACCCTCTCCTTCCTCGTCGCCGCTGGCCGGTGATCTGCGGAGATCTTCCTTGGAAGGCTGGGCGATATCAACCACGGTATCGGCCTCATCGACCGCTCCCGCCGGCGGCGTATTGACAAGGTGCTCTCCCGGGAATATCTTGTATACTTCAGCGTCACATGACGCTTCTATTTTAACGTTTTTCGTCAGAGCCGATATGAAGGCGGACCCGCCGGGTCCGAGCGTAACAGGCTCCTCTCCGGGAGCTCGTATCGTCACGGTACCTTCGGTGACGAGAATATCCGAATAGATACCGTCATCAGGAAGCGGCATGATAGCGGTTGTTTCGACAGTGCCTTCGAGCTTAATAACGTGCGTACGCAAAAGATCGAGCGGCCAGACACGGTCATGGGTCCCCTGGATGAGGATTGTCTCTCGAGCTCTCACCGCGCCGTCCCGCGCGATCGGCGTCGTCTTATCGATACTTCTATCGGCGTTGCGAATAATAAAATCATTCGGTTTATCAAAGCCTACCTTAAGAAGCGCCCTATCGACGATGATATCAATCGCGGCATTCTCATCGGCCGGTTCGGTATCGGTTATCGACTCGAGCTTCTTGGTCATGTCCTTTCTCATGGCGGGGGCGCCGTCTTCTACCTTCAGGGGCGTTGCCGAGTCCCAGAAGCTGATGGTCACATCAGACATCTGTTGGGGCTCGATCAATACTATATGCTTCCTGCCGTCAGCGCCGGTCACCTCTTTGACGATCCAGGCCTCGTTCTTCGCGTTGGCGTTCTCAGCCGGCATCGGATGCGTCTGTAGAGAAAGCCCGAAGATCCCGTGGGGAAATCCTACCGGAGACAGTATGACCATGCCGTCTTTGAGCTCGATCTTATGCAGGTAGCTTGCGATCTCGTCGCGTATCTGGCAAAGTCTCCGGAGTCTTGCTTCAAGAGCATAGCCCGACTTCATAATGTCTGAGAAATCGGGAAGCAGCGCCACCCCGGTCCAATCATGAGCGGATTCCTTGTTAACCCAGGCCTCGTACTGCGGTTTAAAGACCTCTTCGAACAATTGGTAAAATTCCTCCGCGGAAAGGTCATCTCTCATGTTATCCTTGATCTCGGCCATGATCCCGCGGTCCGCCTTCAGCGCGGCTTTAAAGGCCTCTACGCCGCCTTGCGCTTCGATCTTTTTTTTGAACCCCATGTAGACAAACGGGGCGAATCGCGTGGAGAGGATCTTCGCGAAGGTCCGCTTCTGTGTCAGGCCCAGTCCTTGTCCGAGCATCTCAGGGTGCTTTTCCAGCTGTTCTTTAAACGTTATATCGGGAAGCGTCCCGTCGCTGCCGGTCACCGCGGTGTTGGGGATCCTGGCAAACACAGCCTTGTCATCACCTTTTGGTTCTGTCGGATCGACCCAGTTCTCGGCTATGCCGCCTTTATTTTTATCTACACGCAGCATCACGTCATTTCCCTCGCCTGACCAGCCGTAACGTACCTTCGCGTCTTCCGGGTCAAGCGCTATGATCGCGGTGCAAAGCCTGCGGTGCTGTTGATCCCGCAGTTTCTGTACCGTGGCGCTCGGTGACTGGCGGGGTTCACTATCGTGCGCGTGCGCAGCGTCTCTGATAAACTGCTGATCATCTCCGCTCGGTGACGCCCGTACAGCACCTTTCACGTCATCAATAGATCCCGCAATAGATTCCGCGAATACCAATTCACTTCTTCCAGCTTCCTGTTCAAGTATCTTCGCATTGACTTGCTCTTGGAGCGTACCCCGGATACCGAGTACGCCGCATACTTTGTCGAGATCATTATCCTCTTCGGCTAGGCGCCTGTTGACGACTTCAAGTACAATGGCCAGGTCTTTTTCGTTCAAGCCGTTTTCGCTGAGTTCACCCCGCAGGAGGATCTCCTGGTCGATACTGCGCCGTACCGGATCT
>JBDRSA010000113.1:0-3977 GCA_043825275.1 Candidatus Omnitrophota bacterium | reverse complement strand
TAAGAAAACCCTACTATGAAGCCGGTGTAGAGGGAAACATCCGTGTTGTCATAAGAAGAGAAGGAGAAAAATGTATTGTGATATTAGCGGGGAACCATAGCCAAATAAAACAATTTTTGGCTGGCCTATGATCATCACCGTTTTCGCGCGGCGGTCTTAAAAAACATAGTAGCTTTCCACCGGCATTTTGCCTGATCCGGATATACCCGCCGTCCGGTTCATAGTGCAAAGTTCATAGTTCAAACTACAAAGTACAGAGTTTGAGGCGCATAACCGTATGCGGAATTAGTTCATGGTTCCGCCGTGGAGCGGACCCATGAAAAATCAGAAACCACGGCTCTACAGCCGTGGAGCTTCACAACAAGGTATGTTTAGGAAGGACTATTTGGAATGCTCAAACAAGTGAATCTTATGCGTGTACTTTTTCTTCAAGCTTTTCAACGCGTTTTTCGTGATCTTTAGTAGTTTTGCGCATATCCAATACCGCGTTCTTTACCGTATTGAGATCTCTCTCGATTCTATCAACTTTCGTATCTATTGTCCCTGCTTTGCTTTTTATGGACTCAATATTCATTTCGTTCTTGAAAGAGTTTGACTCAATTTTACTTAATCTATTATCTACGCCATCAAGTTTTAAAACAATCGCGCTATGGCCTTCCGCTGCAGTCTTAACTTCTTCGCGCATCTGCTCCATCAGCACACCGGTATGCCGCTTAAATTCTTCTTTGATTTCGGTAATCATATCTTTATTCTTAGAATTGTTTTTCGGCGCCTTTTTCTCCATTTACATATCCTCCGATCACAAGCGTAAATATACCACAACAGTTCAACGATGTAAAGATATCTTTTATCGTCGGGAATCAGTGCTTTGTTATCGGGGACATCCCTCAGGGCACCACCCTATTCGACTCTAACTCCTTTGCCTAAAATCTGTTCGAAATGACGATCTTAAAGTATACATCAGAGGATTTTACAGCGGTCTCAGGATCAAAATCAGAAAATCCCACATTCGTGGGGTTTTCTGATTTTGGTACCTTGGGGGGATGTCCCGGGTATACTCCGAAGAAGAAAACTATGCGGGATCTTTTACTATGAACTTTGAACTAGGCGGGGGGCTTCTGTCGGTTTCTTTTACCGTTCACCGTACACCGTTAACCGTAAACCTTTTCTACGGACTATTTCTTCTTCCCGTACGGCACCTTGACCCACATTCGCTCGTGGAAATAGTAGAGTATCAGCTTCGATATTAGTTCCACCACGCCGACCCCAAGAGAAAGGACAAGCTTTTTTGTAAAGATGAAGACGATCATTATCGTCGCGATCGTCGCGAGAACTCTCCAGGAAAGCGTCTTGAGGAGAGAGCGCGTTCGAGCTTCTTTACCGGTGTAGGTGGCCATTGTTTTGCTTGCTTTCTGTTATCGGGTAGAATTACCGGTATTATAGCTATGTCGAGTGGTTTATTGCAATAGAAAAGTGCATAGCGTAAAGGGCAAAGCGCATAGTGCAAAGAGCATAGCGCAAAGCGCCGAGAGCAAAGCGCAAGAATTCGTCATTGCGAGCGCAGCGAAGCCTGCCGGCAGGCAGGCTTCGCTCACTCCGTTCGCTCGCAATGACAGATAAATCACTGCTCTACGCCGGACATGCTGTATAATACCCCTATGGTACGCGCAAACGCAGCAAAACGATTCGTCGCGAAGCGATTCACCTCATTCGGCCCGAACAAGCGGAATGAACTCGCGAGGCTGTTTTTTGAGATCGCCAAGCGCGAAGACGCGCCGCTCGGTTCGATCGCGCGCGAGATGCCTCAGGCGGCGCGCAAGTTTCGCGCGGTTAAGTCGTACCTTATCGCGCGGCGCTATCCGGCCGCGTCACAGATGAAGAAGCCGGTAAAGCCGTATTTTCCCGAGCTCTCCGTCGATCCGCAATATAAGGTAAGGATCAAAAAGAGGCCGGTCCTTTGTCCGAAAAATATTTTTATCGAAGAAGGAGCCTCAAAGAGTTCGGTCGCCCGGTGCTTCCGGAACTTTTTTCCGGAAGCGCGCGTCAGGACGATCCCTTCTTTGAAAGCGCATATACAGGAGAAGCGGCACACCATTTCCGATTATAACGCGCGGCGCGACAATTTCTTTATCGTGAAACAACGGCATGATTTTTTTAAGCGATGCCCCTGTACCAAAGGCGCGCGGTCGTGCGGGTACCATGTTTTTAATCTCGGCTACGGATGTGTTTACGAATGCACCTATTGTTACCTGCAGGAGTATACGAATTCGCCCGGTATTATTATTCCGTCGAACATCGACGACTTCTTCAAGGCGTTCAGCGCCTACCGTCAGGATATCCGACTCGGGACGGGTGAATTTACCGATTCGCTGGCGCTCGATCATATTACGGAATTCTCGGGGCAGCTTATTGAGTTCTTTAAAAAACATCCGAAAAGCACGTTTGAGTTTAAGACAAAAAGCGATAACATCGAAAAGCTTCTTGCCGCTCGGCCCGGTAAAAATATCGTCGCGGCGTGGTCGCTCAATCCTCAAACGGTCATCGACAAAAATGAGTTCTATACGGCTTCTCTCATAGAGCGGCTCACGGCAGCCGAAAAGTGTGTCGCGGCCGGATCGAGCGTCGCGTTCCATTTCGACCCGATTATCATGTATGAGGGGTGGGAGAAGGGCTATCGAGACGTCGTCGACCTTCTTTTCGACACCGTCAGCGATAAGGACATTGCCTGGATCAGCCTGGGGACGCTCAGGTTTTCCCGCCGCCTCAAGAAGGTCATTGAAAACAGATTTCCCGACAACACTCTGCTTGACGGAGAGCTCCTTCCGGGATTTGACGGAAAAATGAGGTATGAAAGGTGTATGCGAGGCGCTCTATATAGGAAGATGCTTCAATGGATACGAAGACGGAACTCGAAAGTCTCGACATACCTATGCATGGAAGATACGCGCAAGGTGTAAAACAGCCAAATCATAATACATGAAATAAAATAAGTTCCGGCTAGACAATAATGGCCTTGTGGTATATATATATATTAGCGATAAATTTTCGAATCGTGCGGTAGAGTAACGGATTTCATTTTTAAATAGGGGAGGGGTTGAGTATGAAGAAGCTCGGATTAATTTTTGCGGTAGCGTTTATTTCTCTTTTCTGCGTCCACAGCGCGTTCGCGGCTGTTATTACCAATCGTACCGGAACTATCACCATTACAAATCCCGATGGAACGGTCTCCATTGTCGGGGTCAACGACCCGCTTCCCGACATACCTTCCGGAGCTGTCATTGAAATTTTATACGGCACGATCGAACTTGCTCCAAGCTCAGGTGTTTTCACCATTGTCGCAGGCAACACTACGGTGACAATGACTGGCGGACAAAAGGCGAAGGTAGGATTGGATGTTTCAACGGGCGCCGCCAGCGTTACCAGTATTTCAGGAACCATCCAGACGGAGACGGCGGGCGTGCAGGCTTCGGTTCCTTCGGGGGCCACCGCCACGATAAGCGCCAATCCCAGCACCGGAACAGTTACGGTCAGCGCGCAGGGCGGATCGGTCGTCGTTACCAACGCCGATGGGACAACATCAGTTGTTACATCGGGAAGCACATCGACTTCTTCAGCCGCGACAGGATCCAGTATTAGGACCAAGACGACGACAACCGGTGCGGACGACGCCACGGAAGAACCTTCTGAGCCGGAACAAACAGACGCGAGCGAGTAATTCTTACAAGTACGTAAGTTGATATAAAAATGAGGGAGGAATGTATGGTATTTTTTCAAAAGAAGTCGGCGGCATTATTCTTTTTCGCGTTGGGAGCGCTCTTAACGCTCATCCTCGCGGTGAACGCGTGCGCTCAGGAGCCGAATATCCATATCGGCGCGCTTGAGATCCATCCGTACGGGTCGGTCAAGCAGACGTATGACTCGAACATTTTCTTAGAGCCGAAGAATAGGGAGAACGGTGATATGATCACCGATACCCA
>JBDRSA010000112.1:0-12414 GCA_043825275.1 Candidatus Omnitrophota bacterium | reverse complement strand
ATTCCAATAGCAGATCACAAATTTCAAATAGCCCCGAAGATCTTCCTACCGGTAATTACAGAACGACAGCGCGATCGGAAAATCGAGCTTTCGCAGATTTCCGATCACAAGCTGGAGATTGTCTTTCTTCGGGGAAGATACCCGCAGTTTCTCTCCCTCGATCTGGACCTGGGTTTTCAGGTCCATCTTCTTTATGATCTTGACGAGCTCTTTCGCTCTGTCCTGCGGTATCCCGCTGACGAGATCCGCCACTTGCTCGAGGCACCCGCCGAAAACCTCCCGCGGTTCCTTAAAAACCAGAAGTTTTATGGAGACCCCCCGCTTGGCGAGCCGCGCGCGGAAGATCTCTTTCAGGGCGCGCAGTTTGAAATCATCGTCGCCGACCAGCGTCACCTTCTTCTCATTGCGGTTATACTCGATCGAGGCCTTGCTCCCCTTAAAATCGAACCGCTGCAGGAGCTCCTTCTTTGTCTGATTAACGGCGTTATCGACTTCCTGAAGATCCGCTTCCGCTACAATATCGAATGAAAAACTATCTTTGGCCATGGGCCTGTCCTTTCGTGTAGTGTCCGTAAATATGCCGCGGCGGTTACGCTGTCCGCTCAAACATCCCGTTTGCGCTCCGCCCTCGTGACAAAAAAATCTATGCTTTCGAGAAAATCTTTTTCATTGGTAGTTATCTTCTTTATCGATATGGCGATCCGGTTGAATCCCTTCATCCTTGTTGAGGGATCGCAGCGGACAACAGCCCCGTCGATCGTGCTTCTTGTCGTATGATGCGGGTTCTCGATGACGATCTCGAGAGCGGTCCCGGCCTCATAGTGGTGGGCCGAGTAGAACGCTAATCCGGTCGCGCTGATATCGTACACGACCGCGGCTTCCCATTTCTCTATCTGGCCCAAGGGAATGGGCCTTCTCACGTGCAAAACAATACGCTGTTCAACCCGTGCGTACCTTCTCTTTTCCTGCCCCATAGACATTCCTCTATGTTGTAAATTCGCCCAAAACCGCCGAAAACCATCAGGCGAGCCCAAACTATCTTATCTTCTATTTTACCATAGAAAAGAGATTTGAAAGAGAGTTTTCCCGCGTTCCGCGTTCTCATGGATCTGCTCGATAACGATCTCGAACCCGCCGGTCCGCTCCTTCCGGTAACACGCGAGAAACGGGGCCGCTTTGCCGGCCGCTTGCCCTTTATTGTATCTCAGAATCCTCTCCAATACAACCCCTGATGATACGCTGAGGATACGCTGAGCGCTGAAGTTACAATTTCAGAGACGGTGTCAAAATCATAGGGGACACTGTCTCTGATTCCATCGGGACAGTGTCCCCTATCTACAACAGGTACAGTGTCGTGCTCAGGCACAAGACAGCGTTCTGATTGGTTCCGACACCGTCTCTGAAAATCTGAAATTACAAATAATTTTCTATTTACCATTTTTTTGTGCTATTATTTGTAGAGATCGCCTGTACCTGAAAAGGAGCGTGTTGTATGAACATTATCATAGTCGGCGGCGGGGTGGTCGGTATTAATCTGGCGGAGATCCTTCTCCAGACCCGCCACCACATCACGATAATCGAGCAGGATAAGTCCCGCGGCGAATACATCTCCGACAGGTTCGATGTGAGCGTGGTCAACGGGATCGGCAGCGATCCGTCCATCCTGAAGAAAGCGGAGATCGATAAAGCCGATATCCTGATCGCGGTCACGCCCAGCGACGAAACGAACCTTCTGGTCTGTAATTTCGCCATGCAGGAAGGCGTCGAGAAGCGCATCGCCAGGATCAGGTCGGATATCTACACAACGCTCGATGAGATAAACCTCGAAAAGCTCGGCGTTACTCACATCATCGAGCCTGAGCGGGAGATGGTAAAGAGCATCATGCAATACGTCGAGCTGCCCGGCGTTACCGAAACGGCAAATTTCCAGTCCGACAACATCTATATCCGGGGATACCGCATAACCGGGGACATGCCGGTCGCCAATAAGACCCTTTTTGAGATACGGCAGATCGCGAAGAACTCCCCGCTTTTGATCGTGGTCATCGTTCGCGAGGGCAAGAGCCTGCCGCCGATCGGCAGCCAGACGATCCTGCCCGGCGATAGGATCGTCGCGATCATGCCCAGGGACTCCTTTGCCGCTTTCCGATCCCTTCTGAACCGGAAAGCTTCCAAGCTGGGTAAGATCGTCGTCTCCGGGAATACGATCGCCGCGATCCAGCTTACCAGGAGCCTGAAGCCGTTTTGCGGAACGATCGTCCTGGCCGATTCCGACCTTGAACATAGCAAGCTGGCCGCTTCGGAGCTGAACGGGATCGACGTCTTCCACGGCGACTGCACCGACAGCGAATTCCTCCAGGAACTCTATATCCAGAACACCGATTTCTTTATCGCGGCGGGATCCGATTCTGAGGATAATATCATGGCGTGCCTGCTGGCCAAGGAGGAGGGCGCGAAGAACACGATCGCGATACGGTACGACACGCGTTACGCGAAACTTTTCCGGAAGATGGGCATCAACCATGTCATAAACCCTCATGATATCACGCTGAACATGATCATCGAAAAGATCCGGAAGATCCCGATCGGGACATACCTCAGCCTGAAGACCGCCGACGTCGAGATCGTACGGTGCAAAACGGACGATCAGAGCACACTCATAGGAAAGCCGCTGCGCGAGCACGGGAACGTATTCGAGAAGAATATCATCATCGGCTGCATCATCCGCAGCGACGAGGTCATTATCCCCGGAGGCGATACCGTTATCAACGAGGGCGATGAGATAATGGTCTTCTGTAACAGTAAGTACGTCGACCTGGCGCACAGCCTCTTCGATCCGGGCAAAAAACTGGATGTCTGATATCGCGCTCAGGCGGCGCGAGAAACCACTCCATGGATAAAAAATTCGTCGTCTTCTCGGTAGGAAAGATACTCGAGATCATCTCGTTCATCCTCTTTATCCCCCTGGCCATATCGTTCTTCGAGATACCGCTCAAAAAACTTCCCTTCTGCCTGTTCGACCACCGCTTCTTCGGATTCCTGATAACAATCGTCGCGACATTCGCGTTCGGCTCGGCCCTGAAACTTCTCGGCAGAAGCACCATAGCCGGCAAAGGCATCAGGGAAGGATTCGCGATCGTAACGTTCGGATGGATCTTCGCCACGCTTTTCGGGGCGATCCCGCTTTTTATACATTTTCTCACTGAGGCCGGCGGCGTTACTCCGGGCCAGGTCTACGCGTGCTTTACCGATGCTGTTTTTGAGATCATGAGCGGGTTCACCGGAACTGGGGCGACGGTCGTTACCAATATCGAAGGGCTGCCGCGGGGGATCCTCTTCTGGAGGAGTATGACACACTGGCTCGGCGGCATGGGGATCGTAACGCTCGTTTTAGCGATACTGCCGGTATTCGGCATCGCCAGCTATCAGATGTTCAAGGGGGAGGTCCCCGGGCCGATCACCGACCGGCTGAAGCCCCGCATGGCCCAGACCGCGAAGATCTTATGGGGGGCGTACGCGCTCCTGACGGGAGCGGAAGTCCTGCTGCTCATGTTTGGCGGTATGCCGATGTTCGACGCCTGGTGCCACGCTTTCGGCACGATGGCTACCGGTGGCTTCTCGACAAAAACGGCGTCGATCGGGTTCTACGCCAGCCCTTACATCGAGTGGGTCATCATCGTTTTCATGTTCTTCGCCGGCATGAACTTCCTCATTCATTACCAGGTCATATTCACCGGAAAGTTCGATTTCCTCAAAAACAACCGGGAGTTCCATTTCTACGGCATAGTCATTGTATCGGCGATCATTATCACGACATTGGTGCTGCACTTCAACGGTATAGCCGGACGCGGCCAGATCCAACGGAGTTTCAGGCACCGGCCGCTCTCGGAAGCCGCGCTCGATGAAAAGATGGCCGTCGAACGCTCCCGGCTCGATTCGTTCCACGACACGGTACGGAGCGCCGCGTTCCAGGTGACGTCGCTGACGACCACGACCGGCTATGTCACGGCAGACTTTGACACCTGGCCTAATTTCATCCGTTTTACGCTCGTTCTTCTGATGTTCTTCGGGGGGTGCGCCGGGTCGACCGGCGGCGGGCTGAAGATGATCCGGGTGCTGATCACGATGAAGGTGGCCTGGCGTGAGGTAAAGACGCTCGTCAAGCCGAAACTCGTCGCCCCGATAAAGATCGCGCGCCAGCCGGTCGACGAAGAACGCGTGGCGAATATCGTGGGGTTCGTTCTGCTGTTCCTGACGTGTTTTGTGATATTCTCCGCGGCGATGAGCTTTCTGATCAATGATTTCACGACCGCCGTCTCGAGCGTGGTTTCCACCATGTCGGGGATCGGCCCCGGCCTTTCGGGGATCGGCGCGACGGAGAACTACGCCTGGATACCGCCTCCCGGCAAGTGGATCCTGATCTTCTGTATGCTCCTGGGGCGGCTGGAAATATACACCGTCATCATCGCCTTCGCGCCCATATCGTGGAAGAAATAAAAACCGTATTTCGTCGGTCGTCATTCGTCGGTCGTATTTCGAAAAAACTCTCTATAAGTCGATCTTTTTTTGCGAGATACGAGATACGAAATTCATTTTGCGCTATCTACACCCTGCCAACGCTTTACTTTTCGTTCCGAGGCGTTCTTCTCGGCTTCGGCGATCTGCTCAGGCGTCAATTGCCCGGCGATCGCTTTGGCCCGCTCTTTGTGCTCGTCGTGTTCGCAGCCAGCGATAAGCAGCCACGTATACGCCTGCACGTTGTCCCGCGGCACCCCTTTTCCTTCCGCATACAGTTCGATCAATTTATGCTGGGCGCCGACATGCCCCCGCTCCGCCGCGGCATGATACCATTTGGCGGCCTCACTGAAATCCGGCGTCAGGCCCTGGCCGTTGGCGTACATTACGCCCAGGTTGTGCATAGCGCTTGGATATCCGCCTTCGGCTGCTTTGCGATACCACGTGATCGCCTCGGCGTAGTCCTGAGGAAGCCCCAGCCCCGCCGCGTAGAGTAGGCCTACGGCATTCTGCGCCTTCGCGTCGCCTTCTTCCGCAAGCGGAAGCCATTTGGCGAGAGCGGCCGCATAGTCGCCGCGCTTATACGCTTCCAACCCGGCATCGTAATCGGCAAAAACCCGCGCTGCTGACATACCGATAAAGGTTGCGGCGAGGATCACGCAAACCATACCTGTTCGAACCATCGCTGATCGGATCATTTCTCTCCTTTGCGGTACATGGTACCTTTGCTTGATCATGCTCCCCGGCGCACTCGTGTCCGCGTATATTCAATAAGGGTGTTCCTTTGTGGGGTACCCCCGGATCTACTCTGTGGCAGGTTTTTCCTGTAACCTTTTAACCGTATCCTGAAGATCGGTGATCTCCTTTTTCAGAGATACGATCCTCTTCTCCCTGCCCATCGACGCCTCATAGAATACCTCGAGCTCATGCATGTGTTTTCTTAAAGCTTCGTCGATCTTTTTGCTCTCGGAGATATCCTTGGCAACGCCGATAAAGCCGGCCGCATTTCTCGCCTGATCCTTCATGGCGCACCCGGAGAAGAGCGCGGGGACCTCTCTCCCGCTCTTTGTTAAGAATACCGTTTCGAATTGAACGGGTACTCCTGTTTCTACCGTCTGCTTCATCAAACCTAAGTGTTTTTCATGCTCCCGCCCAGGGAAAAGCGTCAGGAAATCAAGGCCGGCAGCTTCTTCCTGGTAATACCCCAAAAGTTCCGTCGCGGCCCGGTTCAGCTTAACGATCTTTTTCTCTCTATCCAGAACAATAAGCGCGTCCCCCATCGAGTCGATGTAAAAACCCGATCTCCTGATCTCCTCTTCCACCCGGATCCGTTCGGATACATCCCGGAAGTTCCCCATCAGGAATTCTTTGCCTTCGAGGACTATGGGCACAGAATTGACGTCGGCGTAAAAGATAGAGCCGTCTTTCCGCTTCACGGGCAACTCCGCCGCCACCGTGATCTCTTTTTTCGCCTGTTTATCAAACTGCTCTAAAACGTAGGGGAGATCTTTCTCGGGATGTACGTCGGAAACCACCAACCGGCATATTTCTTCCGGGGTATACCCCAGCATCTCGCCGGCTTTTTTGTTGCAAGCAATTAATTTTTTCGTTTCGACATCCGCGATGATTATTCCGTCAACCGAACTCTCGAAGATCGTGCGGAATTTTTGCTCACTTTCCCTGAGCGCGTCCTCGATATGCTTTCTTTCGAAGAATCCGGGTATTTTGTACCCGGAAACCCTCCGCGCCGCGTCGGGTGTTCTCTTCAGATAATTTTCAATGTGCCCCTCTATCTTCTCGGGAGGCGCCATCACGAACCGGCACGCTTCATCGCCCTTCGCCTTACACATTATCTCGGAAGCGACCAGAGAGATCCCGAAGCTCTCCTCACACCACCCCGATGAATAGCCCGCGTTCATCACGCAGACGGGAAAATCCGTTCTTCTGCCCGCCTTCATCCAAGCGTCGGATTCAAAAGAATACGGATGGTCATAAATGAGGAAGTAGTTTGCGTCGGGCGAGGGTTTCGATTCGGGAGATATATCGACAAATGCCCACCCTGAATGCGCGAAATGGACGGGCCCCGCCGAGAGTTTCGCGATCGGGTCTTTAAGCCCCATCTTAACGTGAAAATTCCTGGCGTCCTGCTTTCCGATGGCGTGGGCGATGTCGAAAAGAAGCTGCCGGGCGATGGTCAGCGCCTCGTCTTTGCCGGAATCCCGGTAAAGGTTCATTACCGTATCGAAGAAGTCGACCGACATCGACGCCGCCCGCACTAAAATATACCGCTCGCCGGAGATCTCGATCGTTCCTTTGGCGGGGTCTTCCGATTTTCTCTTAAAATACTCACCGACATAGGCTTGAGCCTTTTCAAATATCGGCTCAAACTCTATCGGTATTTTTACGGTATTCAGCACTCTCGGTCACCTGCGGTCCTTCCGCGATCATTCTGCCGGCAAGAAACCCGGCATTATAAAGAGTTAAGCTATATAATAGTATACACCCTTAAGAGAAAAAACAACATCATTTTAGCTGCGCCCTGCCGGGCGCACCAATTAATACGGCCATTCCGTAGGGGATGGCCGTATTAATAAAAAGGCCCGGCTATTACAACCGGGCCTTTTTTGTATCGAAGTTTTATAACTTCACTACATTGGTCGCCTGAGGGCCCTTCTGGCCTTCTTCGATCTGGAACTCAACTTCCTGCCCGTCACTTAAAGACTTGAAGCCTTCGCCCTGGATCGCGTTATGATGAACGAAGCAATCTTTGCCTCCGTCATCAGGCGTTATGAACCCGTAACCTTTTTGGTCACTGAACCATTTAACTTTTCCTTTTGCCACTATTTACTACACCTCCTTCATGTCGATTTTAGTAAATAACGGCGAAAACAAAAAACGCAAGGCGTGTACTTCTTTACCTTGCGGCCTAAGACGTTTACCCCTTTATTTACCACGACAACAGTATACACTAATTCCATCTGTTTGTCAAGTAGTTATCGGATTATCGAATTACGGGGACATTTCCCAATGTGCCGCCATGTACGTCCCTAAATCATTTACTTATAATATGTTAGCACGTACGCTTTAGGGAGGTCGCTTCCTATTAGATAAAATAAGGTTTTTTATCCTGTATCATGGTGACATTCTTGAAGATCTTTTCATACTGTTCCGCTCCAAAAGTGTGGATCGGTATCAGCGTCTTCGGGTCCAGCGCTTCGGCAAATGACCTCAGGTCCTCTACCGTAGCATGGCCGCTCGTGTGAACCTGTTCGATCTCAAGGCCCTTGTCTTTACAATATTCTTTAAACGTATCGGTCAAATATCCTTTCCACATGGAATAAATGATTCTCGCCCCTTTCACGTCGCCCAAACTCTTCACCAGAGAAGGAAATACCGAATTATCCCCGGCAAACAGCAGAACTCTGTCCTTCTTCTTCTCTAATTCGAACGCGTCGATCTTTCTGGTGTTGTAATAGTACAGGGTCTGCGTCGATACTTTCTTCGCCAGCGTATCGGCCTGATCCTTCTGGAACTTCACCCTGACATTGTTCCAGTTGAACTGCGGAATATTCTCCGATACTTTTCTGAGCTTATCGAGAATATACGCCGTATAAATATCGATCACGAATATGCGGCCGGTCTTAAGACACGCCTTATACGCCGAAACGATCAGGTCAATATTCTGAGAAGGAGCGAAAAAGAAAGCGATCGTATCGCTGCTTTTTAAAATATCCTCGATCTTCGTCTGTACCGCCGCTTCATCCTTATAGGCCTGCTTCCCCCCGCCGATCATCGAACCTTCCATCAGGAGGCAGTCAATATTTTCCGGAGGATTGGAAAGCATCCTGTCAAAAAGAACGCTCATCCTGCTGTGTCCCCGGAAATCCCCCGAATAAAACAGTCTCGTATCTTCCGCGGCGATCAAATACGCCAGAGCGTCAAAAGCTGAGTGATCGACAAAATAAGGGGTAACGGTTAGATCACCGACTTTAAAAGCGCGCCCGTACTGAACTGTCCGGATATTAAGATCGCCGGTCGTATGCGGCAGAAAGATATTCGATATCTCGATCAGTATCTTAGCGCCTCTGCTCGCGTAGATCGGGATATCCGGATGAGTGTACTTCAAGAATCCGTAATGGCCCATAGGGGAATGCGAAATGAGGATAGCGTCTATCGCTTTCTCCTCGCCCGCGTAGAGGCCCTGTACGCCGGGAAGAATATTGAGTTTTTTGAGGTCTTCGAGAGATTTGCCGGCGAGAATTTTGGAATTGAACGGTTTTTTTTTGTCGCTTACCGACGGCACCCCGAGGTCGACCAGGATCCGCGTCTTCCCCGCGCTCAATTCAACGCAACTGCCCCCGATCTCACGCGCCCCGCGATGGATGATTAATTTCATATTTTCAGTTGTATATCGGTAGTCACACAAGACGTTCTATGTAAGTAACAATAAATAAAACACTTTCAAAACAATTCCGCGCTTGTTTCGTATCCTTACATAATTATATCCCGATGCATGGAACGTCTCGTGTGTCATTCTAAGATCGCGCGCGGGTCCTCGCTGCCAAACCGACAAAATAACGAAACAGTTTCCGCTGGATCAGATCCTTCGCCTGTCTCTCGGGATGCCACTGAACGGCAAAAACTCCCCTACCCTTCTCGATCGCTTCGATAATGCCGTCGTTAGAAACGGCCCCTATATCCAGCGAGCGCCCTTTGCGCTTTATCGCCTGATGGTGTTCGCTATGAACGCGAAGCGACTTCTTTCCGAATATTTTACCGCACACGGTGCCGGGCATGACCTTCACCGGATGCATCGGGAATTTCTTTGAGCGATGGCTGCGCGCCCTTTTGACTTCCGAGGCGATATCCTGATATAACGAGCCGCCGTGTATTACATTTATCAATTGCATTCCGTAGCATATTCCCAGCACGGGGATCTTTCTTTTTCGCGCCATATTATACAGAAGCCTTTCAAAATAAAAACGCCCCCTGTAAACAGAACGGACCGTCTTTGTGCGCTGTTCGCCGTAGAAGGATGGGTGGACGTCCGCCCCGCCCGTTATGATAATACCGTCGACAAGATCAAGGACACGGGATACCAATCCGCGGTACGGGCTGTTGGGAATGAGCAGCGGGACCCCGCCTGCCCTCAACACGGAACGAATATAGCGATAGTCGCACATAAGTTCGTATTGAGTAAAGTACGGCTTCAATTTGACCACTTCGCACGTTAAACCGATAACAGGGTTTCGGAAAGTCTTTTTAGCGGCCAAAGCTTTCTTCCTGCGCGCATGCTCTACCACTTCGCATCCTTCCTGCCCAGCCATGACCGGTCTATCTTAGGCAGAGTAACGCCAAGGCGCTTCGCGAACTCACCGAGAGAATTACCGTCCAGGAGAGATTCGATAGCCAGCGCGTAACGGCTCGCGAACTGCCGCTGCCATGTCGGCTTATGTTTTTTCTGATATTTTTTGACCGAAGCTCGTATTATCCCGGATTGGCTCCATCCCTTTTTGAGATACTTGAAGACATCGATAACCTCCTGAGGAATATCCATCCACTTCAATTCCTCCTTATATTGCCGAAATATCAAGTCGATGTATTTCGGAACGGTTATCCAGTGGTTTGACCAGGCGAGCTTTGCCTGTGAGCCGAAAAGGATCGCCTGCTTCCTTGATGTGACATAATTTCCGTAGGTCGACCGGTTAAGCGGACGCTTCCCTTTTTTCCATCGCAGCGCGGCAGCGTAGCACACGCACAGCGCGGCAACAAGATACTCCGGCAGCGAGCTGTCGCATACGCGGATCTCAAGCGTGCCGGGTTTCTTGGCGCTGCTGCGATTAAAAGTCATCTCCCTGTACGGGCGCTTATAAAGAAACCCGGGCTTCGTTATTTTACAATATTTATCCGAACCGAGCAGAAGCCTGTTTGACGCGTACGGAGTAAGCTTTTCCCGCCAGACCGGAGAATTGGCCGTCAGAGCGATAAGAAACGGTATGTGGCTATGCATATAGCCCGACAATTCCCTGGCGTCGTCGAAATCGATGCCGTTCTTACCCATAGCCAGGTGAATATGCGCGCCCGCGAAACGGTCGATCCATCCCCCCGTGGGAAAGATCACGTACTGACGATCTGAGCCGTTATCCTGTCTGAACTTCGCGTATTTCCGCAGGCCGGTCTTGAGAAGAAACAGGGATTCTCTGACGGTGGTAAATACCTTGCTGTTATATTCAGACCCTATGCTCCAATCGCGGACGAACTTCTCTCCTTTTTCTATCGAAGAGCGTTTCGGGAAATGAAGCTCACGGCATATCCTGTTCCCGGGAAGCGAAATGGAATACGTTTCCAGCTCGATTCCCATCGATATATTTTTAGGCCTTTTCATATCCGCTCTTTCATCTTTAGGATCCTTCTTCCCGCAATCGAGGATTATACTACAGTAAGCAAATTAGAGTCAATAGGTGTTATTTCAGACGGGTGTCCCCTTATTGTATCCCGGAACGGTCCCGGAGGCAATGGCGGAGATGTTCCTTTTGAACGAATATTAGATAGGGCTATAAGATGTGAATTTGGAAGAGGTTAGATCTTAAAAGGGCGGTGCTTTGGGGGATGGCCCGGCGCTAACCGGGACGGTTCTCTGTTGTTCCCTGATACATTGTTGTTGTATTATGTGAGTCTCATTTTAGCTTCTCGGGAGATTTGATAGTACCCACTTGTAAAATCTCTCTGCCAGTTTTGCGATGTCGACAGCCTCTGCCTGACGAAATTCTCTGCACTCATACGCTATAAGGCTCTTCTTCGCTATTATTCGTTTAAAGGTGTTAATCTCCGAACTGGCGCCAAGTTTCGTTATTCGAGCGAGCAAATCTACCGCCTGCATATGATCTTCGCCCCCAGAGCGTATACCCAAATGAAACGTTAACAGGGTGTCGCGACATGATATCGCGCAGTGAACGGCGCTCAAACCAACAGCTGTCCATGTTTCGGAGTCTTGTGCTTTTTGCGTCATCTTGTAAAAATCATCAGCTTTTTTAAGATAGATTTTATAATCGCTTTTATTAACAGCCACTGTCTTTATTTTCTTTGGGGTCATAGAATCCTTTCTAATCTTTCCCCGTATATGAGCGTGTAAGAGTTAAGAATATTCTTGATGACATCAAGTCTCTTCTTATGTTTGACCTTCAATTCCGATTTTGTGTTTATATATGGGGTAATCGTATTGCCGAATTTCTTGGATACTTTTTTATCGATATCCTCAAAAAGATTTTCAACCTTTGTTTTTGCTTGGGTATCGCTGATAACCACTGCCAGGTCTATATCGCTGGCGGCATCGTCTTTCCTGACTTGTACGCTTCCAAAAAGAGCTACGCTAACAATTTTTGATCTTAGCCTAGACGTGGCCAAGCTACGTTTGATAATATTTATGATTTTACTAAGAACCTTGTCTTCTTCATAAAAAAGCGGCTTGAGAAGATCGGAAACAGCAAAATTGTCATCATTAAGTTTATAAACTCGCGCGTTGCCTACATTGTTCATCATCACTATTCCTTCTTTGCTCAATTCGTTAAGAGAGCTCAGTGAGGCGGCGGGAGTGACGCCTATCTCTCTGGCTATTTGACTTCCATTCCACTCGGCGCCGGTTGTGCACAAAAAGCGCAGTATCTTTGTCTTGGCTTCTGTATTTAATATATTATCCAGCGGTTTTGTAATTTTCACGACCTTCTCACTTCTTTTAGCTTAGTAAAAGTACTTTTAGTATACTAAACAAAGAATACACCATATATCGTGTCTTGTCAACGCATTTTAAACTTGGTAATTTGATCTCGTTTAGATAGGATTATAAGATGTGTATTTGAAAGTGGTTAGAGCACGAAAGGGTGGTACCTTGAGGGATGTCCC
>JBDRSA010000111.1:0-3571 GCA_043825275.1 Candidatus Omnitrophota bacterium | reverse complement strand
TTTCCAATTTGGGTAATCTCAAGAAGAACCGTTTCTCCTATTTTCAGCTTCGCACCGCGATCAAGATTGATAAGCTCGATCTGCCCGGTCGTAATATTCTCCGCGAAATCCCCCGCCCCTACGCTCAGTCCTTTTTTCTTCATCGTCTCGATCGACTCGGCGGCGAGCAGGCTTACCTGCCGCTCACCGCCAGCGTGGGCGTCACCAATGATCCCGTATTCTTCGCGCAGCTCAACACTCGGGACATTTCTCTTCTTCTCGCCCTTCTTTTCAGATATCGATACGGCTACTACTTTCCCGCTCATTGCTTGCTTCGTTCCATTTTTTAGTACCTCATCGTTCGTATGACTCCAGGTCAAAGCTTCGGTTTTCGGTGTACGGTGAACGGTTTACGGGATTTTTCCTGTAGGCCGTTCTTTGCAGGCTTTGAGCTAAGTAATCTTACAGGCGAATCAATTTGTTCTTTTGAACCGTAAACCATAAACCGTTAACCGTAAACCGTCTTTTCCCGCTTTGCCCGAACATACACCCCGCTCTTTCCGCCGGTCTTCTTGATCAGCTGTATATCAGAAATCGTGATGCCCTTATCTAAAGGTTTACACATATCGTACACGGTGAGCGCCGCGACCGCCGTCGCGGTAAGCGCTTCCATCTCGACGCCGGTCCTGGCCTTCCCCCGGACCGTTGTCTTGATCCTTACCTCGTTTCTTCCGAAAGAAAATTCAACGCCGATATGATCAATCGGGATCGGGTGGCACAACGGGATGATAAGCGGTGTTTTTTTCGCCGCGAGGATCCCGGCAAGCTTCGCGGCTTCCAGAACGTTCCCCTTCGGTATTTTGTTATTCCGCACAAGCGATACGACCGATGGTTTAAGAATAACTCTTCCGGTTACGATCGCCTCCCGCGCCGTTGTCTCTTTCTGCCCGACATCGACCATATTCATCGTTCACTGCGCTCCTTATCAAATCCGCTCCGATACCGGCTGCCGCAACTATCGCTATCCTCCGATATCACACATATAGTGCCGGGCGGGTTCAAACTTTGTAAAATCCGTGTTCTTCTTTACGCACATCTTCGACGCGATTATAGAACTGATCTCATCATCGGCCAACCGTATTCGCAGTAACTTTTTCAGATCAAGCCCTTTGTTCTCGTACAGGCATACCTTCATCCGGCCTGTCGACGTAAGCCGTAGCCTGCTGCATTTTCTGCAATTGTCCTCTTTTGTATTAATAAATCCGACAACCCCGCCTCCGTCGATCGAAAAATACTCGGCCGGGCCGGAGCCTCGATGAGGGGGCTCGATCTTCTTCAAGAGAAATTTCTCCTCACAGATCGCTCTCACCGCTTCAACGGGAAGAGCCCGTGACTCGCTCCAGAGAGGCGTTATATTCATGAACTCTATAAATCTGAGGACCAGCTTTTCTGACCCCGCAAATTCGACAAAATCGAGTATTTCATTATCGTTGACCCCTTTTATAACGACAACATTCAGCTTTATGGGGTCGAATCCGGCTTCTTTCGCGCTCCTGATCCCCTCAAGCACGTTCGCAAGCGACGACCGGTTTCTGGTCACTTTTTTGAACGTATCTTCATTCAGTGAATCTAAGCTCACATTTATTCTCGATAAACCGGCACACTTCAGATCGCGCGCGAAGGATGACAAGAGAGCGCCGTTGGTCGTCAATGAAATCTCTTCCACGCCTTCTATCCCGGCGAGAGATCGAACGAGCTTAAGAATATTCTTTCGTACCAGCGGTTCTCCGCCGGTAAGCCGTATCTTGGTAATTCCAAGCGACACAAAGATGCGCGCGAGCCGTGTGATCTCCTCGAACGTCAGCAGCTCATTGTGCGGCTGATTTTCGACCCCCTCGCTCGGCATACAGTAAAAACATCGCAGGTTGCATCTGTCGGTCACCGATATGCGGAGGTAATCTGCGCCTCGGCCGCCCGTATCCAACACCTTCATGCGATATGCCTCAACGGTATCCCCGACAGCTCACGCGACTCCGCCAGAGCGGCTTCATAATCATCGGGCGTATTCAGATTGCGGAATGGATTTTGCCCCAATTGAAACATTTTCAATTCCTTCTCTAATATAACCGCGTTGCTGTCAGAAACATATTTTGACATTTTTAATTCATTGTTCCTGAGCCGGTATTCGATCGGATCGATACATTTTTTTGAATAGATAGCGTGAAGCGGCTCAAGACGTCCGTTCCACTTCGGTACGATAATGTCGCCTTCATTGGCTCTTCTGATCATAGAGTTGATGAGCCCCTCATGAACGAACGGCGCGTCACACGCGAAGACAAACACGCTCGGAGTCCGCGAGACGAGCAACCCGGTATAAATACCACCGATCGGCCCTTTACCCGGAATACGATCAGCAACCGTCGGAATACCGAACTGCTCATATTTTTCCCGATCGTTCGCGATACAAACGATATCCACGAACACGTTCTTCAACCTCCCGATCAGTTCCTCAATAACCGTAGTCGAGCCAAGCCTCAGGAACGCCTTATCGCTGCCCATCCTCCTGCTCACACCGCCGGCAAGAATAATTCCTGTTATTGAATGTGTCGTATGCATTTACATCACTGTTTTTTTGTACGCGAGCCTCGAGAAGACCACCCCAAGCTCGTAGAGTCCCAAAAGCGGAAGCGCCATAAGGCACTGTGTTACAACGTCCGGCGGCGTAAGAAACGCCGCGGCGATAAATATTAGCACAACCGCATGGCGGCGTTTCGCCCTCAAGAATTGCGGCGTAACAACGCCCAATTTCGTAAGAAAAAGCAGGATCAGCGGCAGCTGAAATACGCCGCCGAAGCTTAAGGTAAGCATCCCGACGAATTCCACGTACCTGCTTACCGTTATCATCGGAGTCAGAAAGTCAGTGGCGAACCCGAGGAGGAAACGTATCCCTATCGGCACTATTATGCCGTACCCGAAAGCCGCTCCAACAACAAAAAAAACGAATGACAATGGCCCGAATATGAGGATATATCTCCTCTCATTTTCTTCGAGCCCAAGCGAAACAAACCGCCAGATCTGATAGAGGATAACGGGAGAGCTGAGAAATAACCCGCCGAAGAACGCCAGTTTTATGTTGGTAACGAACGCTTCCTGCGGCGCGATAAAAACAAGCTTACCGACCGGCTTTACCAGAAAGGGCAGGATCTTTCCGATATAATTAAAAAGAGCGAATGTACCGACAAGGAGCGCAATGACTATCTTAATGATCCGGCCCCTGAGCTCTTCAAGATGTTCATTAAGCGTGAACGTTCTATCCGGTTTTTGTTCCATATGCTGCGCGTCAATTACGCTTTCTTATTTTCGTCGTCCTTCGTCACTTCCTCAATATCGTTCTGTATCTCTTTTCCGGCTTTCTTGAACTCTTTTATCGCTTTCGCGAGCCCCTTGCCGATCTCGGGAAGCCGCGAGGCCCCAAAGAGAAGAAGTACGATCAAGAAAATTACTATCAATTCTCCCATTCCGAATTTAAACATTTTTTATACCTCCTGTTGACGACTATTTCCGTCTGCTTATTTTGTACTTTTCTTCGTCT
>JBDRSA010000110.1:0-4629 GCA_043825275.1 Candidatus Omnitrophota bacterium | reverse complement strand
TTTTATACGTTGAAACCGCGTATCGGTCCGCTTCATATTCATGTTTTCTCGAGATGACGCTGCCGACAACCGAAAAAACGGCGCTGATCGGTGAATAGAGGATCCCGAAAAAGAAGATGCTCGCGTAGATCGACAGATTCTCCATTCTGAACGCCCCGAACAGCATCGGATTATTGATGAATTTTGACAGGATAAAGAACATGATCCCCGAAACGGCGGTCGAAAAAAATATGCTTTTCAGGATATGCTTCTTTTTGTAATGGCCGATCTCGTGCGCGAGAACGCTGACGAGTTCGTCAACGGTATGTTTCGCGATCAGCGTGTCAAAGAGCGCGATCCTCCGGAACCGCCCGAGGCCGGTAAAGAACGCGTTCGACTTCGCCGACCGGCGCGATCCGTCCATTTTGAAGACCCCCCGCATCGCGAACCGTTCACCGGCGGCGTAACGCTCAATGGCGTTTTTAAGCTCGCCGTCTTCAAGCGGAACGAACTTATTAAAGAGCGGCATAATAACGACCGGCGCGATAAAGGTCAAAAAGAGCTTAAAGACCGTTATAGCGATCCAGCAATAGAGCCACGCGAATTTCCCCGCGGCTTGAAACAGCCAGAGGATCCCCGCCAGGGCAACGCCGCCGATAAGAGCGAGAAGGATCCAGCTCTTTACTATATCCAGAAAGAATGTCTTTACCGTAGTCTTGTTAAATCCGTACTTCTCTTCAATAACGAACGTGCGGTACGCGGTGACCGGCACGGCGAGCGCCTGAGCGCAATAAACGAGCGCGCCTGAGAATATAAGGCCGGTGGCGATAGGGCCGAACCCGAATCCTCTGGCGAACACGTCGACAGCGTTGAAACCGCCAAGAAATATAAAGAGAAGAATGACCGCGGTGAAGATCGCGCCGCTTGCAAGGTTAAACAGGGTATTTTCCCTCAGGTACTCCTGCGACTTCCTGTACTTTTCAGCGCTGTAGGAATCTTTGAACTCTTCGGGAAGGTCGGTTGAGAGGTGCCGGACATTCAGCGTCTCGACCAGCACGCTTATAAGGTACTCCCCCGCGAGAATGGCTATGATGATAATAAGATAGGGGTTCATTCTCTTTCTCCGGTTTATGCGGCAGTATCAGCTCACTATTATAGCTTACCGATACGTATTTCGTACACTAAAAAATCCGTAGGGCAGCTTTAGCCTGCCCTACGGCTGTAAATCGTCAAATCTGTCATTGGCCTTCCCTGCGAGTTCGGCCATTACGAGACTTTTCACAGATATTTTACGAGATGGCCCCTAACTATCCTTCTCAGGCTCCGCTTCGAGAATCCCATCCATCCTGAAATTACGACGGCCTTTTTTTGTATGGCAATACGCCACGACGTACAATTTGTCGTACCCTTCCTGCAGCTGCTGCGGGGTTATGGTACGTTTCGTCACTTTATTATTCCACGACGATCGGTAGGTAATATCGAGCTTCTCCTGCTCGCGGATAGCTTTTTCGATCATCTTCGTTTTAAAATCTTCGACCTTCCTTACAAGCTTCTTCTTTCTCGGCTGGGCCTTTATGATATCGTCGATCCGCCTTGCCCCCTGTTTGATAAGGAGATTGGCCTCCCGCTGGAATATCTCGAGCGTCATCGCGGCGTCAGAGATAGCGCGGTGTTCTTTTTGGGGACGGATACGGAGCGACCTGGCGACATTACCGAGGCCGTAGCTCGGAAGCCCCGGGAAAAGTTTTCGCGCAAGCTTTAAAGCGTCGATAACCTGATAATCTTTTAAGGCGTTCTTCTCGTCCTCGCCGAGCGCGTATTCCAGGAAGCCGATATCGAATCCGGCGTTGTAGGCGACCAGAACGCTGTCTTTAATGAACTCCATGAAGACGGGCAATGCTTCGCTGATCTTCGGCGCCCCCTGGACCATATCCTCCGTTATTCGGTTTACCAGAAAGGCCCCGTATGAGATCGGCCTGCCGGGATCGACCATGGCGTGAAATTCTCTTCTTGTTTTCGCTTTCAGATCGACCCGTATGGCGCCGATCTCGCAGATCCGGTCGCCCGCGTACGGGAAGAGCCCTGTCGTCTCAAAGTCGAATACGGTAAACGTGGCTTCCTTGATAAGCATGGCCTCATTATACCCGTAAAAGCGCCGCACCCGCAAGGCAAAATTAGAAGACCCGGGACGGCCGAAGAGTATACGCTGGTACCGGCCAGCGTATATCAAAAGCCGTAGCCCGGGTCATTTGCACGATTTGCATGGGGTTGGCCCGATTCCTATGCCGGTACCGGCCGGCACAGGAGGAGCCAACGCCCATGACAAAGATTATGCGGCCTGCTGGAGCGCCCTCTTTGCGTCATACCATTCCTGCGGACTTTCCATGTCGATCTTCTCTATTGGCATGAGCTGAATAACGATCGATGCATCAAAGAGCGCCCTGCTGTTTGACTTCTGCAATGCCGATTTGAATTTCGTCTCGTCAAATATCTTGTGCGGTTGTATGCTCTTTATCGAATCAAGCAGCGCGGTTACAAGATCATCAAATATCTCGTCAGGGTCACCTCTGCCCTCTTTCTGTTTCGAGATCTCTTCTTTGAGCTCCTGCACCAGTAGGCCGATATGCGCAAGCTGCGCGAAGTCCACCGCGACGATACCCGATCCTTCGTTCGGGAGGTTCATGGCGATATGCGGTATGCCGAGCTCCTCAGTACGCCTGGTGAGCCCACCGTCACTATCGATAAAAGTGTCGCTGCCCGAGAGGCTCAAAACGACGGTACGTTCGGTATAATTCTCCGAAACCGCATTTTCGACATTCTGTTTTGTCTCGCCTCTTGAATAGCACGGCACGAATTCAACGGCGTCGCCTGAACCGACAAACCTCTCAAGGTTCCTTCTCATATCAGTCTTCATACTCTGTAGAATGTTCTCATAAAAACTCTGTATGCTCTCATCATCCTCAAAATCCGGCACCATTCTGCGATCAAGCTCCACAAGAAGCCGCACTTTCGTATCCGGCTCGATGTATTGCGCGGTCTCTCTTCTTATCTTGAGCTGCTCTTTACCGTATTCGTGTGGGGTCGCGACAAGTTTTGACTCTGATGTCTCCCCGCTCGGGGATTCGCGGGAAAAGATCGGTGTACGGTGTACGGTTAACGGTTTAAGGTTGCTTGCCTGATATTCCCCCTCTGTTCCTTGCTCTTTGCTCTCTGTTATCTGTGAACTATGAACTGTGAACTCTGAACTAACATCCGCGCTCGGCGATCGGCGCTCTGTATTATTGTCGGCGAGTTTGCCGCTGAAGAACACCTCAAGCCCTCGGAGTTCTTCGAGCGCCTCATCTTTGGTGATCTGCCGTTCGCTGTATTTCTTCCTGAAATCTTTGGCAACTTTCTGCATGCCGAGGACCGTCTGGTTCGCGAATCGCAGCGCTTTATCGAGCCAGTAAAGCTCTTCTCCAAGCTGCTGTATGCTTCCAGTTAAAAGAGAGACCTCTTCGCCCTCATAGAAACGGTCTATATCCTCAACATAGAGCAACCCGTCAGGATCAATAGCTCTCAATCTATATTCTTGATACCCGATGTTTTGCACATAAATATTTGAATTGCCCTCAAAATCGTAATAGACCACATTCCTCTCATACAGCCCTCGCAAGTAGCTCAGAAAATCGATCACACCGGTAAGAATGATCTCTCTGAGCTCCGTATTGTCTTCATGAGATATAACAAAATCCCAGACCCGCTCGCCTTCAAGATATTCCTGTACCTGGTAGAAAACCTTTTTCTCCGCTCCATACGCGTCGATCTCAACTTCTCCGGTCTTAAAGACCTTGACCCCAAATCCGCCCCCCTCAAAGCAGTCGAGGCTGTTGTTGTCCCTTAAATTCGCAAGCACTTCATGCAAAACTTCGGAATAATTTTCGTCTCTTTCGGCAAGTTTTTCTTCGTTCATCCTCCATGCCGGATCGATCTTTACCGCAACCCGTTCTCCGCCGATTACACGATGCGCCTCAAAGACATCGGCATTCGTTCCTTCGCTCGTTGACGCCGCAAGATTCACCCATCCGTCTATCTCAATGCCTATCGCGCGAAATACCCTCACCAACTCGTTCAGAGCGTGCCGGTCATCATCATCAACGCCACGATAATAGATGGCTACGTTCTTTGGCAACGCCGCCAGGATCCTGTCCGCCGGAGACTGATCCGTATTCTGTCCGTCACTGGTCGGTGACTTGCGTTCAGCGCCTTTCTTCGCTTCGTCGGAGAAAGAAACGGGCTTCTGTCTGATCCTTACCGCCCAACCATATCTGTTCCGTGTATTCTTCCTCAGCTCTCCTGCCTTTTTAAGTGATGACTCGGGCACAACTATTCCAGGTATGGCCGCGGTAACGATCGCTTCCTCGATTTCTTCAATACCGGGGATCACGATCTCATCGAGCTGAATGGGAAATTCCGGCCCGAGATCATCTATGCCTATTTCCGGATCAAAATTCAGCGCGTGATCGTCCGTCACAAAATGTCCTCCGGGATTTAATCGACCATATAAATAATGGATAAAATTTCTGGATTCCTCAAACCTATAAGCATTTGCGATATTGTTTCCCGCTCTTTGGTAGTAAATGTCGAATTCTCCATCGAGTACTTCGACAA
>JBDRSA010000109.1:0-9635 GCA_043825275.1 Candidatus Omnitrophota bacterium | reverse complement strand
TTTTATAGAGAAGTAATTAACAGACTTATCAACATATCAACAGACCCTACATACTATTACTGCTGATTTTTAAAATATAGACGTTGTAAAAGGAGTAAAAACATGAAATTCTCTATCAATAAAGACATTTTGTTACAAACGGCCCAATTAGTGCAAAACGCGATCAACACAAAGTCAAATCTCCCTATTCTTTCCAATATCCTGATCGACGCGGAACCCGAAAGGATCATACTGACAGCAACCGATCTCGATATCGGCATAACATCTGAAATACCCGTAAAATCATTGATCCAAGGGTCGATAACCGTACCGGCAAAAAAGTTTCTCGATATTATAAAAGAATTACCAAACGAAGAAACACTGATAACAGTAAAAAAAAATAATATTATTAACATAGACTGCAAAAACACATCATTAAAATTAATGGGGTTATCAAAAGAAGAATTTCCACAACTACCTCATTTTCAAGATAAAGATTTTGTGATCCTACCCCAAAGAAAACTAAAACAAATGCTTTCACTAACAAGCTTCGCGATCAGTTCCGACGAAACAAGATATGTCTTAAACGGCATCCTTTGTATTATTAAACCGTCGTATATCCGGCTCGTCGCTACCGATGGAAGGCGCCTCGCTGTCGCGGAGACCCCAATGCAGTTCCCAAAATCAAAAGAGACAAAAACAATCATACCGACAAAAACGGTGCAGGAGCTGTCCCGGATGCTGACCAACGAGGGAGAGGTGAAAGTCTATTTCAGTAAAAACCAGATCGCGTTTGATTTTGGAGCGACAAAGATCATATCGCGTATTATTGAAGGGGATTTCCCGAACTACGAACAGGTCATCCCAAAAGAGACAAAAGAGAAGATTAAAGTGTCCCGGGATGTTTTCCTTTCAGCGACAAAACGCGCGAACATCTTTACAAATCAGAATTCGATCGCCGTTAAAGTCGCGCTTTCATGTGATAAAATGGTAATATCAAAAAATGATTCATATGTCGGTGAAATACGCGAAGAGCTCAATGTGGAATATAAAGGTAAAGATATAACAATTGGGTTCAACCCCGAATATCTGATCGATGTTCTAAAAGCGGTAGATGAGGAGACGTTGAATTTTGAGGTAACAGATTCAGAAAAACCGGCCGCCTTCAGGATCGGTAAAGAGTATGTATATGTCGTGCTGCCCATGCAGCTCTAAAATAAAAAATTCCCGCCTCGACGATGGCCACAGCTCATTACGGGATATCATGCGGGGTATTGTATCGAACATAGATCAAAAAACGATCCTTACCGAAGAGACGATGATGGGTGTGTGGACCCGGGCGGCGGGGAAGCGGGCGGCGAAACATTCCCGCCCCGTCCAACTAAAAAAGTCGAAGCTCATTGTGAATGTGGAGAATTCAAGCTGGTTGTACGAACTGACGCTCAACAGAAAAAAAATCGTGCCAAAGCTCGACAGGGAGATCGCCCGGCTGACGGATAATAAAAAAACGGTAAAGGATATTCAGCTCAGGATCGGAGAGGTATGATGGAAAAGAAGCAAAAAAAAGCGGCAAAAAAAGAGAAACCAAAACCGGAGAAACCGGCCGGGGCTGTCGACAGCGCGGAAGAGAAGAAGCCCGACGCGAAAGATAAAAAAAAGTACGACGCGACGACGATCCAGGTGCTCGAGGGCATTGACGCGGTCCGCAAGCGCCCGGCCATGTACATCGGCGATACGACAGCGCGCGGCCTCCATCATCTGGTCTATGAGGTCGTCGACAACTCGATCGACGAGGCGCTGGCGGGGTACGCGGCGTCCATCGAGGTGACGATCCACGCCGACAACAGCGTTTCGGTCGCCGACGACGGGCGCGGCATCCCGGTCGACATACACAAGATCGAGAAAAAGCCGGCCGTAGAGGTCGTCATGACGACGCTCCACGCCGGCGGAAAATTCGACCACCGGGCCTATAAAGTATCCGGCGGCCTGCATGGCGTCGGCGTGAGCGTGGTGAACGCCCTTTCCGAGTGGCTTGAGGTCGAGGTCAAGCGCGACGGGAAGATCTACCACCAGAAGTACGAGCGCGGCAGGACCGCGTCGAAGCTTAAAATTATCGGCTCGGCAAAAAAGACGGGAACGCTCGTCACCTTTAAGGCGGACAAGGAGATCTTTGAGGGCAGCATCGTATTTGCTTTTGATACGCTCGCCAACAGGCTCAGGGAGCTCGCTTTTCTGAACAAGGACATAAAGATCGTTCTCCACGACGAGCGCTCCGACAAGACGCAGGAGTTCAGGTTCACCGGCGGGATCGTCTCGTTCGTCGATTTTCTGAACAAAAATAAGAATCCGCTCCATAGTAAGGTGATCTATTTCTCGAAAGAGAAAGATAATATTTCGGTCGAGATCGCGCTGCAGTACAACGACGGCTACAAGGAGAACATCTTCAGTTTCGCCAACAATATCAACACGATCGAAGGCGGCACACACCTGACCGGGTTTAAGTCGGCGCTCACGAGGACGGCGAACCAATACTCAAAGGACAAAAAGAAGCTCAAAGACGAAAAGTTCTCATTATCGGGCGACGATATCCGTGAGGGGATCACCGCGGTCATCAGCATTAAGGTGCCCAACCCGCAGTATGAGGGGCAGACGAAGACAAAGCTCGGCAATTCCGAGGTCGAGGGTATCGTCGAGTCGGTCGTCAATGAGGGCCTGGGAGCGTTCTTTGAGGAGAACCCTTCTGTCGCCAATAAAATCATAGAAAAATCTCTCATAGCCGCCCGGGCGCGGGAAGCGGCCCGGAAAGCGCGGGAGCTTACCCGGCGAAAAGGAGCCCTTGAGAGTGGTTCGCTTCCGGGGAAGCTTGCCGATTGTCAGGAGAGCGACCCGAGCGTCTGCGAGTTGTATTTGGTAGAAGGCGACAGTGCCGGCGGAAGCGCGAAAATGGGGCGCGACCGGCGCTTCCAGGCGATCCTGCCGCTCAAAGGAAAGATCCTGAACGTTGAGAAGGCGAGGATCGACAAGGTATTGTCGAACGAAGAGATCCGGACGATGATAACCGCGATCGGGACCGGGATCGGCGAAGAATTCGACGTTACCAAGATCCGCTACGGCAAGATCATAATCATGTGCGATGCCGATGTGGACGGCTCGCATATCAGGACGCTTCTTCTGACATTTCTCTACCGCCAGATGAAGGAGTTGATCGAAAAAGAGCACATCTTTATCGCGCAGCCCCCGCTGTACAAGGTCAAGCGGGGAAAGCGCGAAGAGTATATTCAGACAGAAGACGAGCTTAACAGCCTTCTGTTTGAGCTCGGCATTGAAGGCATGTCGCTGGTAAGAACAAAAGACAAAAAGGCCTTTACTGAGAAGAGTTTGAAGGCGATCCTTGACGCTCTGGTCGAATTAGAGAGTTTGTCGAACGCAATTGAACGGCGTGGAGTAACACTACCAAAATATCTTCAAAATAAGCACAAAAAGACCAAAAAACTGCCCGTTTATATGGTAAATGTGGAGGATGAGCCCATATTTATATATGACGACGATGAGCTGGCGTCATACGCGAAGAAGGCCGAAAAGAGCGGCAGCGCATTGACTCCGGGCACAGATTATGTAGAGTTCTACGAAGCGAGAGAACTTGAGAAGATAATCGAAAAGATCGACAAGCTCGGCATAAAAATAGAAGATTACGAACCTGTAGAGGAAGAGGGGAAGGGGGCGCGGGGGAAGGAGAAAAAGCGCCCGCGCAAGCCGCTGTATACCATACAACAGGAAAAAGAGAAAATAGAGTTCTTTGGGCTTCGCGAGATCCTCAACTATGTTAAGAAAGTCGGCAAAGAGGGCATGATGATACAGCGCTACAAAGGCCTCGGAGAGATGAATCCCGAACAGCTTTGGGAGACGACGATGGACCCGGAACAGAGAACGACGCTGAAGGTTACGCTTGAAGATGCCGTTGCCGCCGAGGAGATGTTTACGGTTCTGATGGGAGAACAGGTCCAGCCCAGAAGGGAATTTATCCAAAAGCACGCGCATGAGGTGAAGGTGCTGGATATATAGTATATAGGTTGCCAGATGCCAGTTTCCAGTTGCCAGAAAAAAAACATACATTTTGGGGAGAACAATGTATACACGGAATGAAAAAATAAAAAAGGTCCGCATCGAAGAAGAGATGAAGGACTCCTACATCAATTACGCGATGAGCGTCATTGTCGGAAGGGCGCTTCCCGATGTGCGCGACGGCCTGAAGCCGGTGCACCGGAGGGTCCTCTTCACGATGAGGGACCTGCATCTTGAGCACACCAAGGCGTACAAGAAATGCGCGCGTATCGTCGGGGACTGTCTGGGGCGTTTCCATCCTCACGGCGACACGTCGGTCTACGATACGCTGGTCAGGATGGCGCAGGAATTTTCGCTCAGGTATCCGCTTGTCGACGGTCAGGGCAATTTTGGCAGCGTTGACGGCGACGCGCCGGCAGCTATGAGATATACCGAGGCGCGCATGCGGCATATCACCGACTGGATGCTTGAGGACATCGAGAAGAAGACCGTCGACTTCATGCCGAATTTTGACGAGTCGCTGACCGAACCGACCGTCCTGCCGGCCAGCCTTCCGAACCTGATCGTCAACGGATCGAGCGGTATCGCCGTCGGTATGGCGACGAACATACCGCCGCATAACCTCAGCGAAGTGGTCGACGCGATCGTGTACGTTATCGACAACCCCGACTGCGATCCGAAAGACCTGCTCAAGAAGATCAAAGGGCCCGATTTTCCGACCGGCGGGATCATCTGCGGCACCGACGGCATCAAGAGCGCCTACGCGACGGGCCGCGGCCTGCTTCGGATCAACGCGAAGGCGCACATCGAAGAGCGCAAGAGCGGCAAGAACGCGATCATCGTTACCGAGATCCCGTACCAGGTGAACAAGGCGAACCTGATCGAGACGATCGCCCGTCTGGTGACCGACAAAAAGATCGAAGGGATCTCGGACCTGAGAGATGAGTCGGACAAAGACGGCATGCGGATCGTCATTGAGCTCCGCCGCGGCGAGAACCCGCGGGTCGTTCTCAACCAGCTCTACAAACACACCCAGATGAAGGTGACCTTCGGGGTGATCATGCTCGCGCTGGTGGACGGAAAGCCGCGGGTCCTGACTCTGAAGCAGGTGCTCGATGAGTTTATCCGCCACCGGAAGAACATCGTTATCCGCAGGACGCGGTTCGACCTGGAGAAGGCCCAGCACCGCGCGCATATCTTAGAAGGCTTTAAGATCGCCCTCGATAAGATCGACCGGATCATCAAGGCCATCAGAGAGGCGAAGGACCCGGCGATCGCGAAGGCGGCGCTGATGAGCAAGTTCAAACTCTCCGATATACAGGCCCAGGCGATCCTCGAGATGCAGCTGCAGCGGCTGACGCGGCTTGAGCGCGACAAGATCGACAAGGAATACCTTGAGCTTATCAAGAAGATCGAGATGTATAACGCGATCCTCGCCAGCGAGAAGAGGGTTCTGGCGATTATAAAAGACGAGCTCGCCGTACTGAAGGACAAATTCGGGGACGCGCGCCGAACCGAGATCGCCGCGGCGTTCGAGGAGCTGGACATCGAGGACCTGATCAAAGACGAAGAGGTCGTTATTACGATAAGCCACGCCGGCTATATCAAGCGGCTTCCGATCTCAAGCTACCGGAAACAGCGGCGCGGCGGAAAAGGCATTACCGGCGCGGAGGTCCGCGACGAGGACTTTATCGAGCACCTCTTTATCGCTTCGACGCACGAGAATATTCTCTTTTTCACCGACAAGGGGATCGTTCACTGCGTGAAGGTCCACGAGATCCCCGAAGCCGGGCGGCTCTCAAAAGGGAAGGCGCTCATCAATCTCCTGCAGCTCAACCAGGGGGAGAATATAACCGCGCTCATTCCGGTGCGGGAATTCAAGGAAAACGAGTTCCTCTTTATGGTGACGAAGAACGGCAGTGTCAAAAAAACCGAGCTCTCACAGTATTCCCGACCGAGAAAAGGCGGTATTGTCGGTATCGGCCTTGAGAAAGGGGACGAGCTTACCATCGTGAAGCGGACGGCCGGCGACGACGAGATATTCATCGCTACCTGTAACGGAATGGCGATCCGGTTCAACGAGTCGGGAGTCCGCTCGATGGGCAGAGGCGCCAAAGGCGTCAGGGGGATCAGGCTCAAAAAAGGCGACGCGGTCATCGGCATGGAGATCGCGAAGCCGGGGTCCACCGCGCTGACGATAACACAGGCCGGCTTCGGCAAGAGGACGGATTTTAAAGAGTACCGCGTACAGTCGCGCGGCGGGAAAGGGATCACCAATATCAAAGTGACCGGCAAGAACGGCCAGGCGGTGGGCCTGAAGTCGGTGAAGGAAGGCGACGAGGTCATGCTGGTCACCGAAAAGGGCATGATCGTCCGCAGTCCGGTGAAGGATATCAGGGCTTCCGGCAGGTCAACGCAGGGCGTCCGCGTTATGCGGCTTGTGGCGGGCGACCGTGTCTCGTCGGTGGCGAGCCTTGTTGTTGAACACGACGAGAAAGAAGAGGCCGCCGAAAAAGAAAGCGTGCCCGCCCCGGAAGAAAAAGCGAAAAAGAAATAGATTTTTTCTTTTTTGTGGTATAGAATGGTGAAAATTTAAAACGCGTCATTGCGAGGAGTCCCGACACAGAAGGTGGCGGACGACGAAGCAATCTCAAGAACGTTCTTTAAATATTAAGGTCCTTCGGCAGCTAAAATGCTCGCTATTCGCTCGCATTTAACAACGCTGCCTCAGGATCAAAATTCACGTAGTGCGAAGTAAAGGTCCTTCAGCGCCTACAATGCTCCCACGGGTCGCATTGTGTAACGGCGCTTCAGGATCAAACTTCGCGGAGCGAAGTTTGGCCCCATCGTCTAGTCTGGCCCAGGACATTAGATTTTCATTCTAAAGACACGGGTTCGAATCCCGTTGGGGCTACCATCCTTCGACTCGCCCGCCGTTGGCGGACTCGCTCAGGATTGATTGGAAAAGCGAGTCGATGGATGCCCTGAGCAAGCGAACGAAGAGAGCGTGTCGAAGGGCAGTATTCCAACCGCGAAGCACCTTTTCGCCAAAGTGCTTTCGCCTTTGGCTTCGCAGGAATTGATCCCCCAGGTCCTTCGACGTGTCCTCCGAAGCCAATGTCAGAATTATCAGGCGAAGGAGGAAGCTGTGCGCGAGCTTCAGCGAAGCAGAGCGAAAGCAGCACAGCGAAGAAGACCCGTTGGGGAATATTCAAAGATTTAGAACTTTCCGAGACAAAAAGCTCGCAGTTAAACTGCGAGCTTTTTCATTAGCGAAGGGCAACAAAACCAAGATGTCCCTCGTCAAAAAAAGGTATTTATTAAGCTAAAAAACGCGAAGCGGAGATCCTGTAAGCATTCTGTTTTTGCAGGGCACAGACATTCTCTTCCCTGCAAAGCTGGATCAATGGAATGTTTCCCAGCATTGTCTGGGTTTCAAAATGATGTTTTGAGATAGGCGCGTCAGAATATTTTACTTCTATCAAGAGCCATGGGTTCTCGTTTTTCGTAATTAAAAAATCGGTTTCCTGCCTTTGCTTATTTCTGATATAAAAAAGAGAATAGTGTTCTCCCGCGAGGTCTGTCCACAGGCTCACGCGCGTTTTTAAATCAACCGCGGCATAATTCTCAAATCTTTGGCCGGCGTCTTTAACGCGCGTCCAGTCATAAAGATAACATTTTGCGGCTTTCAGTAAGGAGCGTTTTATATTTTTAGAATACGGGCATACTCTAAAGGCGAGATGAAAATCTTCCAGTCTTTTTAGGTAATTTTTTATCGTAGGAGGACTGATCTCAAGATGAGAAGCCAGCGACGATTCCGATAGGGGGCTTCCTATCATTTCAGGCAACAATCTGTACAGGTCGTATATATATTCTTTGTCGATAATCCTTGTGAGAGCGCCAATATCTTCCTTGATAACGGTATCAAGATAATCCCGGCTCCATTTGGCGAGGAATTTTTTTGACTGCCGCACAAATGGTTCCGGGAATCCGCCGTATTCGAGTAATTGCGACAATTCTTCCCCGGACCCGACGGCGGTGTCCATCCTTTGTTTAATAAATATTTCCGCCGTTTGCGGTTGACTGAGGAAGCGGGGGGCCGGATTGGTCAGTTCCGCGAGACACAAAGGGAAAAGGTGAAACGTAAAATACCTTCCGGATAGACTGTCGCCGGCCCGTCTTGTTATATCAAATTTTGCCGAACCGGTAATGATGAAGTTGTATTTTTCAAACGTCGTATCATAGACGCCTTTTAATATATTTTTCCATTTGGGCATCTTGTGAATTTCGTCAAAACATGCCCACAATTTATTGCCCGAAGCCGGCCTCTCCCGTGTAAAAAACAGTTCATTTTTCTTGTATCTATTCCGCACCGACCTGAGGTCCCAGAGGTAATACAGCGCCTCCGTGTTTTCACGTTTTAATTTCAATTGAGCAAGAGTGGTTTTGCCTGATTGGCGCGGCCCTGTAATAAACCTCATTTGGCGGCCCCACTCTTCTGAGAACGCTATGGAGTATAAAGCTCTCTCGATCATATAAAAAAATATACACTATGCATTTAAAAAAGTCAAACTATTTTAACTATATATTTAATATAGTTACACTTGTGGTCGTCCGCATTTCGCATACCGTGTTCTCGTATATCGTCGATCGTTGGTCGTATATCGAATTTTGTATCTAGTATCTGGCTTACCGAATTATAATTCGGATCTTTTAAATGGACTATAGTAGGTATTCTTTTAGATACCAGATACAAGATACAAGTTGAGACCGTTGCAAAACGTCATTGCGAGCGACCGAAGGGAGCGAAGCAATCTCGCTTTTTAGATTGCTTCGTCGGAACACAAGCTGACGCAGTCCTCCTCGCAATGACATGGAGGGGTTTTGCAACGCTCTCAAGTTACTAAATACGGCTTTTCGCTAGATACCAGATACAAGATACGATCCCTCTGCCCTCAGTGAACGTCCCCATCCTGTGGGGATTCCCTGAATTCAGGTTTATTTTGCGGGGTTCTTTTTAGAGTATTGTTTGAGCCATTGAGCAATTTCAGATTCACGCATTTTCCCGGAAGCGGCATTTTCTGTCATAGCGATCTCTTCTTTAGAGCTCGAGGTTAGATCATAGCCATTGATGAGCAGCATAAGGTGCAGAGCGGCAAAACCGGTTCGCTTATTGCCATCTAAGAAAGGATGGTTTCGGATAAGAGAATATCCTAAGACAGCGCATTTTTCAAAAAGGGTCGGGTAGGCCTCTTGGCCAAAAGCGCTGGCTTGTGGACGAAAGACGGCAGATTCAAGAAGCCCTTGGTCACGGATACCCCGGCTTCCCCCGTAGCGCTCGATAAGCTTCGCGTGCCCTGCGAGTACTTGCTCTATGCTAAGATATTTAGTTGCCTCAGCCGGCAAGTTCTCTGTAGGTGGCATCGTGGGTCCTTAGGCTGTAGTCAAGCAATTCCATAAATCTCTCATCAGCTGCGCCCTGTTTGTGTATCTTACTCATTCGATCGTAGCGCTCTTTGAGCAGATAAACGGCTCTCTCGGTCAGGATACGAATAGGTATGCGGGTCTTTCTATGAAGTTCATTCAGTATCCGT
>JBDRSA010000108.1:0-17801 GCA_043825275.1 Candidatus Omnitrophota bacterium | reverse complement strand
ACAACGGCAGGCAGATTAGTATCAGAGAGACTACTATGGATACATTGAACAAAGGCCGACTATCAAGACCTTAGGTTCTCTTATTATGTGCTCTTCTAGAGCTGCGCTATTCCTCTAATTTTAAAACGAATTTCTCATCATCAAGTGAGAACACAACACTGTCCGGGGTGATCTCCAGGACCTGCGCGCCCCCAATGGTCCCCCCTACTCTTATTCTCTTACCATTAATATAAGCGGACGGATCTTGAGGATCAAAGATGATACCTGAAAGCGTGAGGCCGCGCTGCTCGGCGTTTTTTGGGATTTTCTGTATCACTCCTTGCGATCGTTTCGTCGGCGTAACCGATCCCGGTTTTTGAGATAGTTCCTGTACCTTCTTCTGTATTATTTCTTTGATCATGGAAGCTTTCTCTCCCCAGAAAAATCTGATCTTTTCAATGGGCGATCCGCCTTCTTCGGTTCCCGCTGTTTGTCTTTCTGTGACCCGTGTGGATCTATTAAGTATCTTCTCCATTGTGGCGATAAAATATTCGGCATCCCGGTACCCGTTTACCTTATGAGCTTGCGAGCCGTCCGGGTTGAAAAACAGTATTGCCGGATAACTGTTAACGTCGTATTTCCGGGCGATCTCTTTTTGCTTATCGGCGTTTATCTTCACGCAAATAAAATTATTCGAGAGCGAATTGACTTGCGGATCGGTATAGACCTCGTAATCCAGCTTATCGCACCAGCCGCACCAGTCTGTATAGAAATCCGCCATGATCGGTTTCTTCAGGCGCTCGGCCTCGGCGAAAGCCCTCTCCAGGTCCGATTCCCAACCAATAGCGTGAGAGGATCCGACAACGACCCCGGTGATCAAGATCAGTGAAAAAAGTAGAATTAAGTTTTTCATTAATACGTTCCCGCGATCCCGCCCGCTATCCCTATGCTACCGCCGACTATTCCACTAATTATTCCTGTACTCATAATCCCTCCTGCTCTGCGGGAACGTTCCCTGAGGTGCCGCTCCGTTCGATCCTAAGCCCTTTGTCCGCGATCTGGATATGTTGGCGACGCCCTGGCTATGCAGATATTCCGGCTATCCTAAAAACCATCGACCGATCGATCACCCGATCGAAATATCGTCGGACAATTCGTTCTTGTCATCGCTCCGGTAAGGGAAATATTCCTTTAGCTTCTCACCTATCAATTGTATACCTTCCGATATCCCTTCCGCGAATTTATCATCGCGGAAATACCCGCTCATCAGGCTTACAATATCATTCCAGAAACCGTCGGGAACCTTATCGTTTATCCCCTTGTCCCCCAGTATTGAAAACCGCTTATTTTTTAAACCGAGAAATATCAATACGCCGTTCCGGGCCGCGGTCCTGTCCATCTTCAGCTTCTCAAAGACTTTTTTCGCGTGTTCCAGGATATCCCCCAACACCATTCGCTCCAGATGCAGGCGTACCTCACCCGAAGTATTCTTCTCCGCTTGCCGGATAGCGTTCATGATCTCGTCTTTTTCCTGCTTAGAAAAGAAGAGACGCGGTAAAGAGCTTCGTTCTTTCCTTATAACAGGATCTTTGCTACCATCCACCACTCGCGCCTCCTCCGCCAAACCGGCCGCCCCCGCCAAATCCGCCCCGTCTGCCGCCGCTGCCCATGCCGTATCCCCCGCCCCTGAACAGCGAGAGGATAAGCGTATAATAGACGACCTCCATCGCTACGCGGAACGTCCACAGAAGAATGAACCACAGCGATGAGGAGCGGACCCACCACCGGGGGAACGTGTCGAGGTCTCGGTATACCCGGTACGTGTACCGGTACTTTCCGTAACGATTTAGATCAACAACAGTTGTGATCAGTAGTAACAAAACAAAAAAGATCAGAATGAACGGGATCGCCTCTTTGATCCTCATCATCAGATATTTCCGGTCAATTTCAGCCCCGGATACACCTCGCGTGTACTCCCCCTTGATCGCCTTCGCTATAGCCGAAACGCCGTTCAATATCCCCTGCGAATAATTTCCTTTCGAGAAACTCGGGGCCATCTCATCGCGGATGATCCGGGCGCTGAGCGCGTCGGTCAGCGACCCCTCCAGCCCGTACCCCGTTTCGATCCTGATCTTCCGCTCGTTCTTGAAGACAAGAATAATAACACCGTTATCCTTGCCTTTTTGCCCGATCTTCCACTTCTCGGCAAGCCGTATAGAAAAATCTTCAAGCGACTCTTCTTCAAGCGTTGGAAACGCCGCTATGAATATCTGGTTTGAGGTTTGCGTCTCATATTCGCTGAGGAGGCGGTTTAGACGGTGTGCGGTGTCGGGTTTGAATATACCGGCCCTGTCCGAGATGTAATCGTCAGGGCGGTCGGGTACTTCAAGCGCTAACGAAAGGTTTGCCGCGCAGAGAAACGCAAGTACAAAAAAAGTTACGGCACGTTTATTCATCAAAAGGTCAGAACTTTACGGCAGGCGCCTTGTCCGCTCCTTCATCCGCCGTAAAATAGGACTTCTTGGCGAAACCCATTATTTTCGCGATGAAAATATTCGGGAACGTTCTTCTGAGCGTATTGAACAGCTTCGCGGAATCGTTATATCGCTTTCTTTCAACCGTTATGCGGTTTTCGGTTCCCTCGATCTGCGCCTGGAGTGTCAAGAAGTTCTGATCGGCTTTAAGCTCGGGATACCGCTCGATAACGACCATCAGCCTGCTGAGCGCTGACGAGAGCGCGCCTTGCGCTTTCTGGAATTGCTCGAGCATTTCGGGATTGTTCACAACGTCGGCGTTGATGTTCATCTGGGAAGCTTTCGCGCGCGCGTTTATCACGCCTTCAAGCGTATCTTTCTCATGTTTCGCGTACGCCCGAACGATCGCTACGAGATTTGGAACGAGATCTGTCCTGCGTTGGTACACATTCTCAACCTGTGACCAGGAACTGTCGACGTTTTCTTCCGCGGCCACCAAACGATTGTACGTCCCTGTAAAAAATGAGACGGCGAGAACAATAACAAGTAGAACTACTCCCAGTACGATCAGCTGTTCCTTCTTCATCAGCATCTCCTTTCATAACATACCGAAACATTACGGTTTCCGTGAACTGTGTATATTTTAGCATACTTAATACATCTGTCACTAATAAAAATAACCGTTCTACGGGACAAAATGCCATGGGATTGGGTTCAAAACCGTCCCTGATGTATTTATTCATCACTGTATTTCCGCTTCTCGGCATCGTACGCTTTCATCGTCATGTCGAGCTCGGCGTAACAGGCTTCGATCTTCTCCGTCAGCTCTCCAAACTCCCTCGAAAGCTCGCTTCTTCGGATCGCTCCGAGGGCCCCTTTTCGCGAATCCTTCATTAATTCCCCATTCACCTCCACCACCTTGGCCTCGGAAGAGATTATCTCATCCTCCAGGCTCTTGATCTTCGCTTCCAACGGCTTTAATATTTTCGATCTCATCGCGACGAACTCCGCGCGGGCCTTTCTTGTCATTTTCTTTTTATGCCCTTTTGCCGCGCGTTCGGGCGCGGCACTCGGCGGGGCAGAAAGAGCCGGTTCGGGCCCATTGGCCGGCGGGCCTGCCGGCGCTTTGGGAACAGACGGCTCAGTGCCCTGAGCTATTCGCGGATCCGCTTGAGGCATATCCCCGTCATCTTCCCAGCCGATCCTCTCGAGAAACTCACCGTACGTGCCCGGATAGAAAAAGACCTTATCGTTCTTGAACACTATAAGCTTCGTCGCCACTCCGTTCAGAAAATTTTCGTCGTGCGCTACCACAAGCGCCGCGCCCTCAAAATCCCGTACGGCCGACATCATCGTCCGGCAGGATTGGATATCAAGATGGTGCGTGGGCTCATCCAGAAAGAGGGCGTTGGAAGGCGCCACGAGGAGCTTTCCCAAAAGGAGACGGCTGCGCTCACCGCCTGAAAGAACCCTGACCTTCTTCTCGGCGTCGCCTCCTGAAAACATCATCGCGCCGCATATCCCACGCACGCGTGATCTATCGATGAAGGCCGTACCCTGACATATTTCTTCTTCCACGGTACAATCGTCATTAAGATCGGCTGTATTCGCCTGCTCATAATAGGCCGGGATCGCGGCCGTATGCGTCTTAACACTGCCGCCCACCGGATTAAGGAAGCCCGCGAGTAATTTTAAAAGCGTGGTCTTTCCCTTACCGTTCTTGCCTATGATGCAGATCTTATCATGTTTGTTTACGGTAAAATTCAAGCCGCTTATCAGGTACGGTTCCTTACCGTCGTATGAAAACGTAAGGTCGTTCACTTCCATGATCTGCCGGGAGGGGAATGGCTCATGATTGAACGAAAATGAGAGCGTGGGGATCTCCTCGAGCTTGTCCTGTTCCCCCATCTTCTCAAGCTTCTTAAGGGCGGACTGGACGCCCTTGGCGTGGCTTGCCTTCGAGCGGAACCTGTTCACATACTCCATGACTTCCTTGTGCTTCTTCTCGTCCTGTATACGTTTCTTCTCGTATAACTTTTCGTCTTTTTGCAGCTGGGTATAATATTTCTCTGTGTGACCCTTGATCTTCCGCGCCAAACCCCGATTTATCCCTACAATGTGCGTCGTAACGCTGTCGATAAGATCCCTGTCGTGGCTTATCACGATCAGCTCAGTTTTCCACAACCTCAAGAATTTTTCAAGCCATCGTATCGAGACAATATCGAGGAAGTTCGTAGGCTCATCCAGAAGGAGCATGTTGGGTTCGGCGACCAGGGCCTTGGTCAGGGCGATGCGCATCTGGAACCCTCCGGAAAATTCCGAAGGGTCGCGGCGAAGATCCTCCTGGCGGAAACCGAGTCCGGAGAGGATTTTCTCGACCTTCCATTCGCTGGCGATCTCTTCCGGGCGCAACCCAACGCAGCCTTCCTCAAGGACCGTAGGCTTGGTAAAGGTCAGGTGCTGCCCGAGATACCCTATGGAGTAATTTTTGGGCCGAAAGACCTTACCCTCATTGGCCTCTTCTTCGCCGATGATGATCCTGAAGAGCGTGGTCTTCCCGTGGCCGTTACGGCCCACGAGCCCGATCTTTTCACCGGCGAGGACATCAAAGCTCACGTCCGAGAAGAGCACCCGGGTACCGTACCGTTTATGTATATTTCGTATCGATATCATGCTATATCAGGTTAGTATGTCAGGGATGATTCTCATATCTATTCAGACTTAACTCCTATTGTATCCCAGAAGTGTCCCGGAGGCAATGGCGGAGGTATGCTAAAAGTTAGGCAGGTTTTATTTTTAAACTGAGGTTTTGGAAGATAAGATCCGGGATCGCGCTCAGAACCGTCCCTGATCTATTACGGTTGTTTGGTTACGCGGATCGGATAAGTTTTAAGAGATTAGTATTGAGCCTTTGCAATTCTTCACCGTCATCTATTTCGATCGGCCTGAGGTTAAATATAATGATCCGCGCCAAACGAGAAGGATTCGCGAGATTATTTTTGATATCGTCTTCGTTGCCGTTAAATTTGGCCCCGGTAAGCACCTGATAAAGCTGCATAATAGCGCTGACGTTATCCTGATGGAGAGCGCGTAAAAGAGCAAGAATCCCCTCCAACTGCCTGAAATCCCCCAGTTCCCCCTCGAATACAAAAGCTCTCACGCCCTCCGGCAAAGCATCGAGATCTTCTCTGTTGGGCGCAGCTACGCCTACGATGTTTTCCGGAGCTGAGACCAGATCCCGCACCACAGCACCAAGATCCTGTCTGCCGGTGACCAACTTTATCTTCTCCCTTGAGTCCGGATAATCCCTATTCAATTTATTCACCATGTTTATAAATTGACTCCGCGCCGAGAAGGGAATAAGGTCTGTCGGGATCACATGCCAGAGGACCTTGCCGTGTTTAATGGGCGGGATAAGCTCTACATTTTGCCGGTGTATACGGTGCATAGCGCTCTCGACTTCTCCATGCTCGCTCTCTTCGAACAAGACGGATCCGGGGAGGGCCGATGTTTCGCCGGCGGTATCTCCCGAAGGACTTTCGCGAACCGCTGTCTCCTCGACAAAAGAATCTCCGAGTTTAATTATCGTGTCCCGCAGCGTTCTCGGTTCATAGACGATCTTATTTTCCCAAATGCCGAAGTGTTCGGGGCCCTCTATAGTAACCGCGGCTATGCCTCTTTCTTCAATAAACCGCCTGTCTTCATCGGTAACAGGCAGAAGCTCAGCCGGCAGCATCTTCTTCCTTTTGGCCTTTGTCTTGGCAGGATCTTTATTGAGGTCGGCGAGTGCAGCCTCGTTCAGGCTGCCGGTATCACTCAGAACGCTTCTCACGTCTTCTATTTCGGATGATCCCTTTAACGCTAAGCGCCCTTTCTCGTTTACGTATTTTTCGGCTTCGTTTTTCACAAGCTCCAGATATCGTTCTTGAATTTCAGACGGAACCGCGGGAAGAAATACATGGCTGAATATATCCTCAAAACTGATATCATCCGATCCCAGCGCCTCCTCCATCGATCGCTCCATCGCCAGGATTACCTCTCTCAGACTCAACCCGCTGATGATAACATCTCTGGTAAGAGGCGGCAGGTAGACCCGGGGAATGTCTTTCCTCTTGCTCAGCTCCCGTACGATCTCCTCACTTAAAAGGGCCGCAACCTGGGTTGTAAGCGCGCCGCCGGGATCAAACCTGATGGTACTCCCGGTATTTCGGATAAAATCTCTGGCCCATGCGGCAGGAGAGACATCGGAGTTATCATCAGATACTTCGTAGTCGATCCATCCGGTGTTTGTATCGAAAATAATAGCGCCGCCCGGACTTCTTTCCGGGCGCATCTCTTTCAGGGCGACCTTCTCTATTCTGGCGATATGCTCCTCCATGGCGATCGAGAACTGCCCTTCTATTCTTCTGCCCATTACTTCACACGGAACACCGCCGACAGTAACCGGAGTCCAGGATCCGTCAGTATGGGCCTCGTCTGACGCGTCGACGGTGCGCAGCAAAGTCTGTCCTTCTTTGCCTTCCGTTAAGACGATTTCTTCATCCTTTATCGTTACCTCGATAGAACTTTTTTCTATGCCGGCCATAGCGGTTACGTCGTTTCCATTAAGTGAAAAGCGGATCAATTTGGCCGCGCCTCCACCGATCAACTCGCCGGGTAAAAGCGGCGTAGTGACCAGATTGCCTCCGGCGTCTTTCTTGACAAATACCCCTTGTATCAAATCGCCCTCGCGTCTTAAAAGTACCGCGTCATCCCCTATTTTCAATACGCACCCTTCAAGCATGGCAACAAGGCACGCCTGGTCGTATGTCTGGAACTGCAGAGCGGTATTCTCTATTCCAAAAGCGTCGAACAACCTGGCGGCAAAATTCTTCTCAGGATCAAGCGAGGCGCTGGTGACCCCGCTCTTTTCAGTTGTTGCCTTCCGGACCCCCGCGTCCATCATCGCGGCGAAACTCATAAGATTCTGATTACTCGCGTTCTTCAGGGATATCTTATCGTGCTGTATAAGCCCGGTATCGAGCGAACGGGATAAATTTATGACGTTGGAGACAAACTGTACCCAATCGTCAGGGCGGTCGTACGTACCGTTATGTATCTTACGCCCAAGCTCCTTTATCTTCACAAGCACTTGCGGTGTCAGAAGGTCGCCGGTAAAACGGTTACGGTACAGAAGGTCCATTTTCGCGCCTTTTTTTGTAACATCGGAAAATGTATTCTCACCGTCCCACTCTCCCAACAGCCAGCTGAGTACCCCGGCGAAGTCCCCTAAAATAGGAACGTACATATCCAGGTTTCTTTTTCCCTCATCCCCTAAAACCCTTCCGTGTCCGCCGTTATCCACCGCGGGCACAAGATGGGCGGCCTTTACTCTTTTCTTCCCCCCGGTCTCCTGAGGAAGTTCCGCCATCGCCCTCATCAATGAACAGTTATGCCATCCGCCGCCGCCGAAAGAGAGGTGTTCTATAGACTCAAGCTCTGCATCCTCGGGCGCTTCCTCAACACGGTCCCCTGTCGCGATACTTCCGAGGACTATCTCCGTCACCGTTTTTCCTGAACGATACGCCTCTTTTTCCGCCTCCTCGAACGCTTTTTCTTCGTCTCCGAATATTTCGACAAGCATGCGGAACTTTTCATCAAACCCTCGCGTCGTACCGCACTGTTTCAGCCTGTATTCTATCCTCGATCTATTAATAGCCTCCTGCAGCTTAGCCGGCCAATACGCTATCTTCCCTTCCCAGATAAAGAAGCTCTCCTGAGAGGAGACTCTATGTAACGAGAGGCCTCTTTTTTCTATATCTTTGAGGTCATCTTCTAAAACAGGAAGCGGATTCGCCGGGAGTATCTTATCAAGCTTGGGCGATCCGAACTCCAGGCCTTTGATCGTCCTCTTGTTTTGATATTGTTCGTCCCTAACTATGTCTATCATCTGCTCAGTCGTTGTAGCAGCCTCAAGTTTCACTCTCCCCTCTTCATTTAAATAGACACTTCTATCACTCTTTACCATCCCACGGTACACATCTTTTGTTTCGTCAGGAATATCCGGCATAATCACGATATCGAACAAATCCTCAAACTTAATAGCCGGATCGTTGAAAGCTCTCCGTAAGGATTCCTCTATCGCGCCTATCAGCGAACCGGCTGAGTGACCGTTCGTTTCCGGCTCATCCATCGGAGGCATTACAAATATTCTCGGTAAATCGGTCCTTTTTCTCAGCGCTTCGACAACGCCCCTGGTAAGGAGAGTCGCTGTTATAGATGTAAAAGTGCTCCCTGCCCCTACCACGATCTCAGACGAACAATTTTCAATGAGCTCTTTCGCCTGCGGAGAAATAACGGGAAGCTCATCGGGCTTCAAGGTAGATGTGCCCATAATGGTGCCGAAACGGTTCCGTACGACTTTTCTTAACGCGATATACTCAACGCGCGCTTCCCGGTCCATAGTGGTAAGGTTATACTGCCCGAGTATCTCGCTGCCGTCGTTTCGAACGCCGACGATCATAGCGCCCTGCGTTTCCTGCGCGTAGGTGACCGGGGTAACATACGCGTTCCGGACCCCAAGCGCGTTCATCGCGAGCTCAAGGTCCGGATCACCGTATAGATCTCTTCTTTCTCCCACAAATCCGGCGTCGATCAATCCTCCCATCGAAAGGAGGTTCTGTCCGCTTATTCTTTCGAAGTCCATTCTTCCCTGAGATACAAATTCTCTGTCGAAGAGCCGCGCGATGTCGAGAATATTGGCGCAGAAAAAGAGCCAGTCGGGAGGCAGCGTAAAACGCTTGTCTTTATGGACCCTCCTGATCCTGTCGATCATGAATTTCTCAAGCGTGTCTAATTCACCGCCCAACGTTATCCTGTTCGCGTCCGTATAGATAAGGTCCATCTTGGGATTGATACCCTCGGGCTTATATCCTTCCCGCCGGTCCTCGTTGAACCAATCCTCATCGGGAATGGTGAGCCAACTCATGATGGCGGCAGGGTCTCCGACGGCGGGTACATACGTCCTCCAGAACCTCAAGAACATATCTATGATCTGCCTCGAGTTTCCCCAGTCATCATACGCGGTCGTTATCGCCGAAACGGCGATGGGCGCCATTTTTTCCCGCACATCTTCCGGCAATCCGCGATAGCGCTGAAAGAGCCCCCTGGTTATCGAACACGCCCCGAAGCCGCCGCCTCCTATATAAACGGCATCCGCGACAAGCGGTCGTTCCACTTTCTTAAGATTTCTTTCAGTGCCGATCTCGATGATCCCGCAGACTACCTCCCTGAATTCCCTCCCGGTTTTTTGCATCTCTGCGTGGATCGCGTTGACCGCTGCCTGATCGTTGTACTCATACAGGCTTCGAAGCAGCGAGTAATGATAATAGAGCTCCCTATCGATCGGCCCCGTTTCGATGCCCAGTTGTCCGGCGTGCGTCCTGAGAGCGCTTTCGACCGACATGACCCGGCTTGGAACATTCCTGTCGATATCCCTTTGCAATAACCTTTCTTCATATTCAGCCGCGCGCTCGAAAATAGCGTGGAGAGCGCCAAGGTTCTCTGCGTCAAGCTGAGGAATACGCAAGGTTACATTCGGCCTGGAATTGTCCCGCAAAGCCTCGCTCACCCCTTTGTGCATCATGCTCAGGATCTGGTGAGGGGTTTTTCCCAGGGCATATTCCGGCACAAGGCCGCTCGCGAACGCGCCCTTTCGAGCCGTCCCTACTTCAGGGCCGGGGGTCATCCGCGCGATATTCACAAATATAGTGAATATATTATTGCTCCAGTTGAGCATGCCTTCCAGAATAATATGCTGATCGATCGATCCGATGGCCGCATCGACACTGGGGCCTCTTCGCACCTTCGCGAACCTGCGCCTGAAGACGTGTTTTATCCATGAGTTAAAGAATCCGAATCGTGATGAATACGAAAATACCATATTCACTCTACATGAGGCTTTCTCACCCCGTTGATAGAAAAGGTACGAGTACGCTGCCAGTTTCTTCGCGATAGCATCCGGATAGCGGGCATACCCTCTGGCAAATTCTTGTATCTCTTCAGTGGTCATGCCAAAAAGAGAGAACGCCATAAGTTCGTTCGGCGTAGTACCGGAGGCTGCCAGCGATCCGGCAGACGCTTGATCCGGAGGAAAGAAGGTTGTGGATCCGCCGAAATATTTTCTTATATTCTCCGGTATTTCCGATTCGGGAACGTTCGACGTATAGATAACGTTTTGCGGAGCGTCTTTCATAAAAGTCAGCATGGTCCTGATATTCATGTTTACTTCCGTAGCGAAAGAATTACACATGATCTGCACCATTGTCTTCTTCGGGTTGGCGCACTGAATAAATTCTTTGAGCCGCTCCATCCTCGTTTCATCTATAAAGTCTACCGCGGGAAGCCGTATGTCCTGTTTCGAGTATCGTATGCTGATATCGCTCCGGAGGGCGTCATACACGGATCGGGCCTTTAAAATGAGCTCTCTGGGTCCAATGATCACGCAATGCTCGATGCCTTGTGACCTCGTCTGGACAGCCAGCTGAGACATCCTCTCAAGAAAAAGTTCCACCCCTTGCCGGACTTGTCCGGCTCGAGTCCCGTCTACGCCTTCTTCCCCGGATAGATACGAAAGAGTGGATTCAACATCGGCCCGTACCAGCTGGCCTTCATCATACACGGCCTCGTCAAGAAACTCGATAGTATCTGTCCCGCTCGGTGACCGGCGCTCATCTCTTAGCGATCTTTTCGTTATTTCTTTGGCGAGCTGTACCTTCGGTTGAATAAGCGGATCTATTCCCAACAGCGCGCCGTACCATACAACGAACTCTTCGAACAGGTAGACCAGCTCTCCGAGCGTGAATTCATCAAGCTCCGGGATATTTATATTTATTGCCGGATGCGGCCGGGTATCAGGAAGAGGAGATCCGTCTGTCAGACAGTTGAAATTCAGGAAGAGCTTATCCTGTTCACTTTTTACGACATCGCCATACGTACTCTCTCCCGTAACGATGATAGGAAAAGGGCCCTTGCCGTCTTTTGCCAGGCTCTCCCCGATAAGCTGTCTGAAGAAATTTGCCGCGGCTCTCATCGGTGAGGAGAATGTACCGACAATGAGAATATCTTTACCGTTCTTTAAGTGGGAATGCGCCAGGAGGGCTGTCAAGAGGGCTTTGTTTCTCTTTATTTGTTCCGGCGTGACATCTCCTTCCATGAGATCATACAGCTGCCGCTTCATGCTCATCGCGCCTTCCAGAAGCCTCAGTATATCGATACCGGCATACGCCGCGGTTATCAATCCTGACGGCGAGAACGTCGAAAACCGCCCCCCCACGTCGTCTTCTTGCGTCGGTATAGAATATTTTCGTACGTCCTTATCGCCGAAGAAAACGTTGGCCCTGCCTGAAACAGCCGTCAGGTCGTTACTCACCACAACGATATGTTTCAGGGCTTCGTCTTCTCCAAGCGCGCTCACGAGCCATTCGGAAAAATAGTAGCCGTTCATGAGCGTCTCGAGCGTATTCCCTGATTTTGAAACAATACAGATATCGGTATGATGAGGATCGAGGCCTTTTTCATGAAAGTAGCTCCGGAGCACGGCTTCGTCCAGGTTATCCAGAACATGAATGCGGGGATAATTCCCTCTGAGCGACCGGAACGAATTGTAGTGAGATGGCCTCAGCGCTTCCTGCAGCATAAGATTCGGGGAAGCCTGGCCTCCTATGCTGATAAGGACCACATCTTGTACCCCGGCTTCCATTCTGTTCGCACAATGACGTGTAATGTCATCGACCAACGGCATCGAGCTCTCCATAACCGATCTGTATCCAAGGCGCTTCTCGCTCTGCCACTGGCGGACTTTTTCGGCCGCCGCCGTAACCTCATCCACTACCGTCTTTTCGTTTTCCATCCCTGAGAAAAGGCTGTCCGCTTCATCCAGATCGATCTTGATCTCTTCGCCGGCTTGACGCCGGACAACCAGCTTTCCTTCACGAGTATGCTTCGTCTCGGGATAGAGATACTCATCCTGATAGACTGTTTTACTCCGCACCGTATAAGAAAACGACCCTCTGTTTCGTGGAGTCACCACCGCTTTGAATCTGAAATTGTTCCCGCTAAAGCCGGTAAAGGCCATCTCTATACCGTCCCACTTTCCCTTAATGTTAGAATAGAGCTGGACTGAAAGATGCCGCGCGATCTCGGCTCCTTTTTTCAGGCACCGATCCATACCTTCGGCGTCTTGCCCGATCTTGGCTGCCGCGAATTCCACGGCAAGAGATTCGAAATCTTTAAGGTGAATGCTCGCGTCTATCCTCACCTGCTCTCCCAGGTTTATCTCCCGGGTCATTTCAAGGGCTCCATCAACCCAATTATCATCTATCGTCAAAACTGAAACATCCCCCGGCCTGCCCACATCTAAGACCGGCTTATCATAGTACCCGGTCAATTCTTTAAGGGAACATTCAAAAATATCTTCCGCCTTCTTCAATCTTCCGAGCTCCGCAAGCAGTTCTCCCAGTCTTTGGAGGCCATCGCTGAACGGCCACTGAGTCCTCGCTTTGTAATGGTGCATATCTTCGGTGATGTAGGCTGCCTCTGCCGCGATTCTCAAGGCACTGTGTAAATTCGGATACGCCAAAAGCATCGTTTCGATCACGTATTCGTCATCACTCTTCTCTCTCTCTTCGGCCGCCTCATCGGGATCTTTAGACCACGAGACATGTTCTGTGAGTGTTTTGATAAACTTTTCTAACGGGCGCTCTGTCGTTAAATGGGACGTTCCGAATTTCTTATAATCCTCTATAAGTTGTGTGATCGTATCAATAAGATCGGGGTCTTTTTCGCTGAGATGGGCGATGATCTCGAGCGGCGGGCGGCCGGAATTGAAAAGTTCCTTGTGGTTCGACCGCGCGTAGGAAACCAGCCGCGCCAGCTCCTGCTCCATTCTGTATGTTTCTGTCCTCCTTTCGGGAGTGGCCGATTCCAGAAAGATCCCCCTGAAGCCGGGATCAACAAACCGCATCTGCCGGTCCATATACCTGTCGCACGCCTGGTTGAACTGGAATCCGATATCCATATAATAATTTACCTCTACATAGAGATCAATGAACCTTTTGATATTCCTTTTGGCCGGTTCGAAGTCCCGCGCGAGCTCCATAAGCTCGTTCGCGAGCAATTCCTTCTCTCTGTTTATCCGCTCCAGTTCGTCAAGCGACAGCTTCCTAAGGGCAAAATCGATCTCGCAGTTATCTTCGAAATTGACCCACAGGATCCCGTCTTCGACCTTCCTCCTTAATCGTATATCGAATCTTTCTTCGACAAGATCGAACGCTTTTTGGTAGAGATCCATCTGGAGCCCCCTGAGGGCGTATTTCGGCCTGCCGATCCACCGTTGTCCGTCAGCATCAACAGATGTTTGACCGGCCTTTGTCGCGCCTTGCCAGAACGCTTCTATGAGCTCGCCGGGCGTCTTCTCTTGAGGCGGCGGTTCGGGGTCCTTCGCCCAGACATTGAGTGATACGGTTACTTCTTTTGTGGGAAGCTCTCCAAGATATACCGCTGCGCTATTCGCGTCCAACGTCACCGTCTGCCCGTCATAACCCGCCAGACCGGTTGTCGCGTCTTTGGTGCCGACCAACGCCGGGATCCCGAGCTGTCTTCCGGTTATCGCGGCATGATCGTTCATCCCCCCGACATCAGTGACAACTCCTTTAAGCCCTCCGAAATACGGAGTCCATCGGTGGTCCGTTCTTGGGGCGACAAGGATCACGCCTTGTTTCACCTTTCCAAAATCATCAGCGGACAAAAGCACCTGAACAGGCGCTGACACAACTCCGGAAGAGGCATTTATGCCTCCCGTAAAGATGGGTGTTCTTTGGATGGGCGCGAACTCATCGTCTATAACCGTTAAAGTCCTTTCAATCTGTCTTGAATGTTTTGTCTCGGGCCTCGCTTGAAGAAATACTTCAGCTCTGGATACTTCCAGAGCTCCTTCACAATCGATGTCAATTTCTCCGTATTTTGATCTCAGATAGATGATCTTCTTCGCGAGCCGCATTACTTCATCATCGCTGAGACAGGCTCGAGAAGCCTCTTCGTCGGGCACCTTGATCGTCTTAAGACCGCCATCTTCATTCAAAACCATCTTCTCAGTCTTGCGGCCTATCCGCCTTTCAAGGATCTCGGTACCGTCAGGGCTTACGAACCACGAATCATGCTCAACGGTCCCTCCCACCAGCCCCTCGCCGTAGCCGTATGTCGCGTCGATGCGGATCCCGGGCCTTCCTGTCGCCGGATCAATACTGAATCCGATAAAAGAGGCGGGCGGATCTATCACAAGCTCCTGGATCACGACCGCGAGAGAGGCCTCTCTATGAGAAAACGATACCTCTTCCCTGATCTCTTCCGCCAGCTGACGGACTCTCGCCTCATTTCTGTTATAGACCGCCTTGTCGTTAAAAAGGGACGCCCAGCAGAGTCTAGTATAGGAGAGTATCTCGTCGATCCCTTTTACATTTATGTAGGTGTCGTACGCTCCGGCAAATGCTTCTATGAGAGTATCTTCGGCTTCACCTGAGCTTCGCACGGCCACTTGAACCTCTTCTCCTTGTTCGCCACATAGTTTTTGGTACGCGTTTCTGACCTGATCCTCGATCTCTTTCGGGATAGGAGAGCCGGCTATCTTCTCTCTGACGGTTTTTGATAATGGGGCGATAAGGGCGCGCAGTTCGTTTTGTTCTTTCTCAATCGCAAGCGTTCGCTCGCTCTTTCCCGCGACCCCTTTTTTTTCGACCTCCAAAATAACCCACTTCCCCGAGAGCGCTTCAATCTCCTCGATCTCTTGAATATTCAAGTTTTTCAAATGACCGCGCAGGGCAGCGGAAATCACCGAGAACCCGCCCTTGGTCTCGATGTCGTCTATGCCGGACAGCACCGATAAACTCGACCCTTTTCCGCCTGTTCTTTTCGGCTCCCGGGCGTTTTTTTCATCGATCGAAAGTATGTAGTTCTTATGTAAAACCTCTATCTGCATCGCAAACTTTTCAAAGACTTCCCATTCGGACCGGTCAGCGCCGGCCGTCTCCAGTGTCATCTCGACACATATTCTCGCTTCAAATTTTGAGCCCGCCTTTTCGAAAAGAAATCGAACGATACCGTCTTCTATGCGCGCATTCTCCAGGTCGATGCCTTCCAGGGCTGCCATATTTTCCCTGAACTTGTTCCTCATCATTCCGGCAAGCGTCTCTCGATCATTTCCTTCTGTCAGGAAATGGGTTGCTATGGAAACCGCTCCCGATAGGAATATTGCCTGCTCTTTTTTGGACATAACGGGCGCGAGTTGTTCCGGTGAGCCGGTTGGGGAATTCCTTAGGGAAGGTTCCTGAAATATTGTATAGGGAGAGAGGTTTTGATCGGGGAATCCCGCTCCTACGCATATAGTATTAAAAAGGAACAGGCCGGTGATCAAAAGAACCAATATTTTACGCAATGTACCTTTAAACATAACTCTTTTCCGTTGATAATGGGATTCTCTTTTGCGCTGTTTTACGCGCAAAAGAGCTCTAAACCTTTTAAATAAGTCTAAACCGTATAAATATACGGATTTCCGAAAAAAAGTCAATAGATACATTTTAACTATTTTATTCCTTAACGTAGGTACGTTATGTACGAGATGTGGTGACTGGGAAAGTGCTTTTGTGGTATAGCGTAAGGGTCAAGGGAATAACGAGGAATTAGTATTTCAGTTGAGAAAACGCGTGTATATTAGGTATTAAATATTAGGGACGGTTGAGTGAGGATCGCGTTTTAAAACCGTCCCTGAATTATTTTTTTTTGGACCATCCCTTATTTTTCTTTTTCTTCTTCGCCGCCGGTTTCTTCTTTCTGACGGACCTTGCGGGCTCGACCGCTTGCGGCTTTTCGGGGGGCAGCGCGTGTACCGGCGGCGTTTCTTTCGACCTGTCATCTCCCCGCAGCTTGAAGGTGCCGTTTTTCCTGCGTTCCGCATAGCACTTCTTACAGAAGACCGGCCGGCCGGCGCTCGGCTTGAACGGCACCTCACAATTAATACCGCAGTCCGCGCAGACCACCTTATGCATAGGCCGGGAATCCCTGCGCGGCTCAGGCGCAGACACCACCGTCGGCGCCTGTTGCTGCCGGCTTGACATAATAGGCTGTGACGGGATCCGGCTGAGCACCGTATCTATCTTCGCCTCAAAAGAGGCAAGCTTCTGGACCAACGTCGTAAGGAGTACCGCGATATCCTGATCGGCGGCCGCGGAGGCCGAAGAACTCTTACTCTTTGTGGGTCTGTTTTTTGATGCTTTACTCTTCACACTCTTACTCTTCATGCGTTTTTTCATTGTGCTCCTTTATCTTCAATATGTCATAAGTAAGTAAGGATATCGGGAACCGTTCTCTTCTATTGTATACCAGAAGTGCCCCGGAGGCAATGGCGGAGATGGGACTTTTCGGTAGAACGCGAAGGGGTGGTACGTCAAGAGATGTCCCGGATATACTTCGGTGCAAAAGAACGGTTATCGGTGTACGGTTTTCGGTGAACGGTTCCTTTTAGCGTCACTTTTTTCTTAGTATACGATATGCGGATTTAACCGTAAACCATTAACCATACACCGTAAACCGTTTTGTACCTTGAGGGCTATTAGCGGATTTATATCTAACTCATTCGTAGCATAGTTTAATCCTATTGAAGCCACCCCTTGCGTTAGGCCTATCATAGCCCCTCTGAACAAGTTTCCCGGATCCATGCCATCACTGAAACCTACGCTGAGAGCTGGTCTAATCCCAATCCCCGCTAAGGAGGATTAGTAGACGTGGAGACACCCGTAGCGTAAATATGACAAGACAGATTAGTGGATATTACAACAAGGTATATTTAGGAAGGACTATTTGGAATGCTCAAACAAGTGAATCTTATGCGTGTATTTTTTCTTCAATCTTCTCAATGCGTTTCCCATGATCCTTTGTCGTTTTACTCATGTCCATGACCGCAAATTTAACGGATGACAGCTCAGACTTAACTTCTTTCATATCTTTTCCAAGCTGCTCAACTGCCGGCTTTACGATAGACATATCAGATTTTAGTTCGCTGACATCGCTTGCAATCGAATCTATTTTTTTAATAACCCCACTGTATTGCTCCGTAACGGTTTCTACAGTGGCGTCCATTTTTTCTAGTAAAATATTCGTATGTCTTGCAAACTCATCGTTTGCTGGCGTATTGCTTGTATTCTTTTTTGCTTTCTTCTTCATTTATAAACCTTCTGATTACAAGCGCAAATATACCACAACGGTTCAACAATGTAAAGATATTTTTTCTCGTCGGGAAATGGCATATTTACCATCGGA
>JBDRSA010000107.1:0-31200 GCA_043825275.1 Candidatus Omnitrophota bacterium | reverse complement strand
ATGAAGAATTGTGCTCTGCCGGCAATCTCAGACGAGCTGTCGATGTCTATTACTTTCAGGAGTTTTTCGTAGGTTTTCCGACGATCACGAACGTGACGATAATAGATTACCGCCATATTATAATGGGCGCGCTGGTCATCTTTATCGAATCCGATAATGTGGCGGTATTCATTCATAGCGTCGTCATAGCGCTTCATAGTTAAGCACAGATAGGCGATAGACCGCAGCGACGATACATATGAATCGGCCGCCTTCTTGTCCATAGACGGCAGGCCTTCCATCTTCTCTTTATATATAGAAAACTCCTTCATCCCCCGATCGTATTTCTTTTCATAGATCAGGCCTCGACCCATATAGAAGTGGCCGTAGGGGTACTCGGGAGCTTCTCGGACCACCTTAGCGAAAAGTTTCATCCCTCTTTTTCTGTCAAACCGCTGCCAGTACACTTCGCCAAGCTGCGTAATGCTGACATAGTCCCCCGGGTTCAGAGAAAGCCGTTTTCTGCAGAGGCGCTCAGCCTCGTCATAGAGCTGCTTCGCCAGCAGCGTATCAACATCGTTGTATTTTCTTGGCAAAGCGTCTTTTATCCGGCGCAGGCGGGCGGCCTCAGCGCCATTTCCCTGTTCATTCAGTAGGTCGATCGAGATTCCGTAACGCGCGTCGGCTGCGTCAAAGTCGCCGATCGCGACAAGGCAGTCGGAGAGTTGGGTATTCAGCTTCGCGTTTTTCGGATCTTCTTCGATCGCGAGCTTATATTCTTTTCGAGCCTCCCGATACATCATCGCGGAGTAATAAACGTCGCCGGAAAGACGGCGCAGGCCATTGAAATTCTTGTTATTTCTTTTTAACCAGGAGATGTGCGCGGCGACAAGCGACGGATAGAAATACTTCTCGCGCAAAAGAGCTGTGATCATAACCATATGATGCTCGGTGAGAAGATCAACGGCGGCTATTGTCACATGGTTGTCTTTTAGCTCTTCCATTTCGATGAATCGATCGCGTGATTCTTCCATCGCATCAAGCGCGTGATGCAGGAACTTTTTTAGATCTTTGTCCGGATTTCCAGCGAGAGCCTCTTTCATGCAGCGGCGCGCGGTCGAATACTCCATAACGCCATAATGCGCGACGCCCATACTCGAAAGAATTGCCGGACTGCCCGGATAAAGCTCTTCAAGCGCGCCAAGCTTTTTGATCGAGCTTTCGTAGTCACCGTCCACCAGCATATCGCGCTCGATCTTGTGGACCATCCGCGCCGCGCTTTCATCAGAAAATGCCGCGTGCGGGCACGCCTGTATGATCAGCGCCACAAAGAACACGAAAAAGTGGCTGCGGTGGGATCTTTTCGCCATGATCGATCAGTACCGGATTATGATAAAATTAATAAAACCTACCGTCACATACGCGAGGTTATAGAGGTGATGCATGACGATCGCCACCCACGTTGAACGTGTCAAGGCGCGCGCGTACGTAATGGTCACGCCTAATGTGAATATCACAAAAAAGAAGCCCGGTTCGCCTTTCATTTGCGGATAATGCGCCGCCGCAAACAGAACCGAGGTGATAATAACAGCGATATGCATCCCGACGGCCTTATTGATCGCGGGGTATAAAAACCCCCTAAAAACAACCTCTTCGATCAAGGGGGCGACGAACAAGATCGAAAGAATGGCGATACAATTGCCGAAGAGCAGGGCTTCAGGGAAGACAGAATTGAACGGTATATTCGGAAGCAGCGGATTATATGAGCTTATGAGGCTGAGCAGAACGCAAAACGCTCCGTACGCCGCTAAATTCATTCGCCATTGCGGCTTGATCGACAGAGGGCCGACAAGCGACGAAAGAGGTACCCTTCTCAACATAACCGCGAAGGCAACAAAGATCGTGACCGCGATCTTGAAAACGATCGTCTGGACCGATACGCCGAGAAAATAGAAAAGCTTCGGTTCTTTTGTGAATATGCTGAATCGAAGCCTCAAAAGATCGGTTATCTCTAGCCCTATCCGGAATGGGTCTTTCACCGCAAAGAGAACAATAAGAATAAGGACTATAGCGACATCAACAAGGGACCACCGGCATGCCTCCTCTTCTTTTCCGGAGGCAAATACCCGCCTGAGGCCGCTGATCGCTCCCGCTACACGGCTTGCCGAAACTCCTCGAAACCCGCGGTTAACGGGCTGCTTGCAAAAGCGGCATCGCAGCGCGGTGTCGGGGATCTTTTTGCGGCATCGGGCGCATTTCATCGGGGATATCTACGTTTTTGTCTCGCGTATCGAAACCTTCTTCAAGATCTTCCTGACAGCGCTGAGATCGACAAACCCCGGATTGCGACTTTGGGCGTTTGCGGCTCCGCATGCGGTCCCCCATCGGGCACATTCAACAAACGGTTACGGTCTTGTCTATCGCGGGGTTCAAGGTGACCGTAACGATTTGGCGCCTCATATTACCGCCATAGCTCCCGCGCGGGAATGATCTTTCTTCGAAGGCTCTTCTTCATGGACCGGATCTTCTTCTGTTCAGACACAACCTCTTTTGACCTCTTTGACCGTTTCCTGGCCTGTCTGCGTCTCTTTTCACGTAATCCGCGCTTTTCCGCGGCCTCAGCGGACCGCGCGGACCGTATTTTTGCGGCAAGCAACTTTCTGGCAACTACGCGGTTTTCAGATTGCGAACGGCTGCCGACGCATTTTACGTCAATACCTGACGGCTTATGCTTCAAGTAGACGCCCGTTTCAACTTTGTTGACCCGTTGGCCTCCGGGGCCGCTCGACCTGATAAAGCGCTCGAATAAATCCCGTTCCCGCATACCCTGACGTACGGCATTATCGATCTTCAAACTTTTATTTGATCGTTTTCCCGAAGCGGCCATCGATCATCTACCCGTCTTTATTTTTCCCGGAGTATGAGCTGTGGCGAGTTCTTTGCCCGCGGCGCTCTTGCCCGCGCCGGGCATCCCGATAAGAGAAATGCTCTTTCCGAGCGTTCTGTTTTTTGTTCTCATACCGAATAACAGGGCGCTGCCTCTCAAGTTCTATGTCGTGCAAAAGAGCGCCCGGAATATTCCGCGCCCAAAAAGACAGGTTGATAAAACTATGACCCCCGCGATAAGAACACCGGCGGCGATCGAAAGAATTGCGTATCCGCGTTTTATCTTAAAGAGGCTTGCGGCCGCGCACCCCGTCCACGCGCCGGTCATCGGCAGAGGGATCGCGACAAACAGGATAAGTCCAAGCGCCTCATAGCGCTGAACAACTTCCGCTCGCCGCCTGGTTCTCTCGAAGAACCAATCAAAATATTTTTTAAGGACCGGTATGTTTCTTAGCCGGTCGGTGACCGGCTCCATAAGAAACAGTATGGGCAGCACGGGGATCATGTTCCCCAGCACCGAAAGGATGAACGCTTTTCCGGGGGTAAGCCCCAGGGCGAGGCCGGCCGGGATCGCTCCGCGCAGTTCTGATATCGGAAGGCTGGCGATTATGACCGTTATCGCTTCTACGGGCAGGCCCTGCAGCGCTCTGATTATCGATTGGATCATGTCATGCGCCTCTTAGACATCAGACCATCCCTCTTTCCCGATAAGCGGGACAAATACGCATCCGCACACCTCGACTATTTTGTATTCATCGCTGCCCTTTTCTACGATGGTGAGGACCTGTCCAAACCTTCCACCGACAGGCGCAACAAGCTTGCCGTCGATCTTAAGCTGTTCGAGTAAGATGTTCGGTATCCTCGGGGCTCCGGCGGTAACGAGGATCCTGTCGTACGGCCCTTTCTCGGGCCAGCCAATCGTACCGTCTCCGTACTTGAATTCTATGTTCGTATAACCACACGTACCGAGGATCCTTGACGCTGAATCCGCAAGCATCGGTAATCGTTCAACGGTGAATACCGTATCGGCCAATTCCGCCAGTATTGCGGTCTGATAGCCGCTTCCGGTCCCGATCTCGAGGACGCGTTCTGAACCGGCAAGGCAGAGACTCTCGGTCATCAGAGCGACAATATATGGCTGTGAGATCGTTTGCCCCATGCAGAGGCTGACAGGATGGTCGTCGTATGCCTCGCTCCTATTATTCTTTGGAATAAAAATATGCCGCGGCACGCGCCGAAAAGCCCGTATCAGCCTATTACCTTTTATGCCGCGGCTGATCAGCTGCTCGTCGACCATTTTTTGTCTATCTCTATCAAATTCGTCACCCATCGTCCGACTCGCGCTGCCATTGTACGGACTTAATGATCAGTGCGAAAAAACGTACCGTATCTTTTATTCTATCGATCTTACTCTCCTCCGCTCCGTAGATCGTTTGGATAACGGCAGACTCTATGCTGAACCCGGCGAATGCCGCCTTGATCAGAAGTTCAGATTCAGCGTCGTAATTTGATGAGTCAAGCCGGACCTTTTCGAGCACGCATCGCTTTATGAATCGAAAGCCGCATTGCGTATCGGGGATCCTCTGCCGAGCGACAGTCGACACTAAGAACGACATAAACTTGTTCGTCAAGAAACGGATAAGCGGCATATTCTTTGTGTCAGTCATCCTGTTCCCTACGATAATATCGGCATTTGTCGCGTCGTATTTCTCTATGAAGCTTTGTATATCGCCGGGGGTATGCTGCCCATCGCCGTCCATTATTATCAAGGCGGTACATCGAGTATCGATCGCGTATCGAAAGCCTTCGCGGATCGAAGCGCCTTTTCCTTTGTTTACGTCGTGTACGATGACATCGGCGCCTTTTTGCTTCGCTATCTCAGACGTATTATCAGTCGAGCCGTCGTCAATTACACATACCGGATACCCCATTCCGCGCAGCGTATCTACGATATCGCCGATCGTTCTCGATTCATTATACGATGGTATTATTACGCAGATCTGTTTTTCCGTTATTCCACACCTCTCTGAACATATACCATTGAGAAGGATATTTCTTGACGTATTTTTCTATCGTGGACAGATACTTGAGGATTATCCGCCGTACCGTATCGTCGTCCCGATCGGTGGACTCAGGATAGATCGGCTTCTCAATAAAAAACCAGAACGTATCATCCGGCTTTCTGATCATAAAACACGGAACGATCGCCGCGCCCGTCGCCTGACTGAAGACCGCCGGACCGGTCGGAATAAGCGCCTCTTTGCCGAAAAAGTCGACGCGCATTCCTGATGTAGAAAAGTCTCTGTCGCCTAAAAGCGCCAAAAGATTGTTCTTCTTAAGTACATAAAAACATTTTTTCAATGAAGGCCCGATCGGTATCGGCGTAAGATTACCGATCATCCTTTGCCTGGTAAAAAATTCGTCGATCTTCTTGTTGAGGTGTACCATGACCACAGCGCTTACCTGATGGCCGATATGCGACATCGTCACGCCGCCGAGTTCCCAGTTCCCTATGTGCGCCGAGAGGGCGATAACTCCTTTCCCGCGCGCGAGAGCTTGATCGATATTCTCCGCTCCTTTTACTTCTACGAGCCGATCAAAATATTCGTTATTTATTTGTTTGTATCTGAAAAAATCTACCAGGTACTTTGCGAAATTACGAAACACTGATCGCGCGATCTCAGAATATTCCTTTACTGTTGTACCGGGAGCGACTACTTCGAGATTGCGAATGATAGCGGAGCGGTCCTTTTTTGAGATTATAAAATGGATATCAGCGATACAATTCGCTATGGCGTACGCCGCCTTCAGAGAAAAAGAATTCGCGATCAAGTAACCTATCCTATAAAGCGCATACAAGATCATTGGGCGAGTTCCAAAACAAGTTTCGCCGTGTCGAGCGCGCTGTACGGCCTCGCGAGTGACTTTTCTTTGTCGCTCATCTGTCGAAGCTTGCCCCTGTTGGTCAGCAGAGCTTCGGTAAGCACCGCGGCATCGTTCTGGTCCTTCGCCCTGACCGCGACTTCTTGGCCGATAAGATATTGCGTATTCATAGATTCCTGCCCCGGCAACGGATGCAGGATCATTATCGGAACCCCCATACAGAGAGCCTCCGCGGTTGTAATGCCGCCCGGTTTTGTTATAAGCAGCGTTGCGATCGCCATCACTTCTTCCATGTTGTCGACAAAGGGGTATACGTCCACCCTTTTCCTGAATCTCCTGCTCCTCTTTATGAGCCATTTATACAGCTTCTTATTAATGCCGGTTATCGCGATGATCTGGGCATCGATCTGCATCGCGTCGAGCGCGACGATAGCTTCTTTGATGGGGCCGATCCCCTGGGTGCCTCCCATTATCAGGATGACCGGAATATCGCCGTCGAGATTCATGCGCTCGAAGATCTCGCTTTTGTTGATAGGATCGTTAAACTTCGGGTCAACAGGGATCCCGTACACTCTAATCTTTTCCGGGAGTACCCCGTTTTCGATCAGGCGCTTTCCGGTATCTTCAGACGGGACAACAAACGCGTCAACATTGTCGAATATCCAGTATGAGTGCGGCGCATAATCTGTCAATACGCCCACGAGCGGTGTCGGAAGGCCCTCTCTCTTTTTGTAGTCAGCGACCAACCCGCAGGGGAACGCTTGTGTGCATACGATCGCGTCCGGCTTAAAATCATCGATCAGCCTCCGCAGTTTGGGCGAATTGTGCTTATGGATCGCATTCCGCACACCCTTCAGCTTTCTGAGTACATCCGGATTGTCGTATAAGTATTCCCAGATCTCGGGCCTCCCTCGCACGATCCCCATGTACGCTCTGTTGATGACCCTCCCCATGACGGGATTCGTGTAGTTTAACGCGTTAATATTTAATGTTTCAAGATGAGGGAAAAATTGTTTTATCGCGCGCTCGATCGCCAGGCTTGCGTGGTGATGCCCGGAATAATCGGATATATAGAGAAGTAATATTCGCTTCGCAGCCAATTGACCCCTGCGGGATTATCCCCGCCCCCCCATTATTACTCTATCTCGGCAATGACCGAACCGACGTTAACTTCAGCCCCTTCTTCGGCGCATATTTTTTTGATCGTCCCCGATACCGGTGACGGCATATTGAATGCCGCCTTATCGGTCACAAGTTCGACAAGGTCCTCCCCCTCTTCCACCGAACCGCCCACTTGAACATGCCAAAAAGATATTGACGCTTTGTCGACCCCCTCAGCAAGCGTAGGCAATTTTACTTCGGCCATGATTCCTCCCCATCTTTTTATTTATGCTCTGCCTCGCCAGAGCAGCATCAAGCATCGCATCGGCACAATATGAACTCCGAACGAACGGCCCCGAAGGCGCATCTGAAAAACCTATACTCAGCGCGAATTCACGATAGAATTCAAATTCTTCGGGCTCCACAAAACGTTGTACCGCTGCGGAATGTTTCCCGGGACTAAGATATTGCCCGATCGTTACAATATCGCATCCGGCGGCCCGAAGCTTCACTAAAAGATCGAGGACCTCGCCCTTGTCCTCTCCCAACCCCAACATGACACCGCTTTTTATGACCGTTTTCGGCGATCTCGAAGCCACAGCGCGAACTACGTCAAGCGACCGTTCAAAATCAGCTTCGGGCCGTACCGTTCGATACAGGCGCGGTATGGTCTCCACGTTGTGGGCGAACACATCGGGGGCTGTTTTGAGAACTACAGCGACCAACTCTGTATCGCCGAAAAAATCCGGCACGAGGACCTCTACCCGGACGGCAGAATTGATCCTTCTTATTTCATTCACCGTAGCGGCAAAATGCTTCGCGCCGCCGTCCGGCAGATCGTCACGCGTTACCGATGTAATAACAGCGAACGATATTTTGAGACGCCTAACCGCGGCGGCAACCCGCCCGGGTTCGTCATGGTCAACGGGATCAGGGTGTTTACCCTTCCTGGTAGAACAATACGTGCAACTTCTGGTACATATTGTTCCGAGCAGGAGAAATGCCGCATACTGCCGCGCGTAGCATTCGTTTTGGTTCGGGCACCTGCTGTGACCGCAAACCGTTTCAACGTTCAGGTCGGCAAGCGTTTTTCTGGCCCATTCAACTGACGGAGCAAGGCTAATTCTTTTTTTTATCCAATAAGGAAAACGATTCATACCGATGTTCCGTATTTCGAATGCCAAAAATTCCCTCGACGCACGAAGTGAATCGCTCTTTTGCGTCATTGAGGGAGACCTGTTTTCCGAGAACCTCTGATAATGATGTTACCTCAATTCCGCGAATTCCGCAAGGATGTATCATAGAAAAATACGACAGATCTCCGGACACATAAATACTTATTCCGTGGTACGTAACCCATTTTCTTACCGCGATCCCGACAGACGCGATCTTTTTTTCTTTCGCCCAAACGCCGGAAAATGCCGGGATCCTTCGCGTGCTGACATTATACGTTTTTAGAAGATCGATCGCCGCCTCTTCGATATCCCGCAGATGCTTATGGATATCTCTTGACCTTTCGTTAAGATCAACAATAAAATACGCTGTAAGCTGCCCGTGGCCGTGAAAGGTTATGTCGCCGCCGCGATCCGCGTCAACTATTGAAACGCCGGAATCTCCCGCGACGCGCTCATGCACAAGTAGATTATCCCGCGATCCTGAACGTCCGATGGTAAATACCGGTTCGTGCTCAACATAAACCACGGTATCATCGATCGTACGTTCGACCCTCAAGTCTACAAGACGTCTCTGTATCCTGTACGTTTCATTATAGTCTTTTCTGCCAAGATCAAGTATCATGCTTGCTTTTGACGGTATGGATCGGTTTCCCGATAAAAAGGCGGGCCGTGTCATGGTACATTTCGGATAGGGTAGGGTGGCAGTGTACGGCATGAGCGAGGTCGTCAACGCTTAACCCGGAGGACATGGCAAGGCTTGCCTCGCCGATAAGCTCGTACGCATCCTCGCCAAAGATCTCGACGCCGAGTATCTTTCTGTCAGGGCCGCCGATGATCTTAATATGCCCGTCGATAGATCCCATAATATTTGCCTTACTGGAAGCGCGGTACGGAAATTTTGCCGTTCGAGCGCCGGGAATATACTTTTTTGCTTCATCTTCGCTCATGCCGACTGTCGCTATCCCCGGATCGGTATAGACACAGCTCGGGATCAATGAGAAGTTTGCCGGCCTATTCCCGCCGGCAATATTGTCGCACGCCAAGATCCCTTCATACGAAGCGGCATGCGCAAGCATCGGACCATTAATGACGTCTCCGATGGCCCAAATCCCCGCCACGCTCGTTTCAAGCCGCTCGTTGACCACGATGCGCGATCGATCGGTAGCTACGCCGGCCTTCTCGAGCCCGATAGTGTCCGAATTTGGAGTCCTGCCGACAGATACAAGCACGCGCTCAGACTCAACAACGCTTCCGTCTGACAACATCGCGGAGACCGAACCTTTTACCATGTTGATGCTTTCTACTTTTGTCGAAGCGCGGATGGAAACCCCATCTTTCCTGAAAAGAACTTCCATTTTTTTCGAAATTTCCCTGCTCAATGTCGGCAGTATGCGATCGGCAAGCTCTACGATCGTTACTTTGCGGCCGATAGCGCAATAGAATTGAGCGAATTCGCAGCCGATGACGCCGCCGCCGACGATCAGAATACTCGCCGGAGCCGTTGTCGAGGCAAGGGCGCCTTCGCTTGATACGACAGTCTCTCCGGAGAATTTCAACGCCGGAAGCTCAAGCGGCCTAGAACCGGTAGCGACAATAATGTTATCGGCGGATATCTGTTCTCCGTCGACATCAAGAGCCTTCTCAGAGAGAAACGTTCCCATACCACGGACAAGATCGACCTTGTTCGCCTTAAAAAGAGACTCTATCCCGTTTCGCAGACGATGTACCGTGGCGTCCCTTGTATGTAAAAGCGCGGGAAGATCGAACGAAACCGATCCAACATGAACGCCGAATTCAGAGCATTTTTTGAGCTTGCGAAGCATGGATGCGGCGTGAAGCATCACCTTGGTGGGAATACACCCCCTGTTCAGGCATGTTCCGCCGACAAGATTTTTTTCTATTACGCAGGTTTTTAACCCAAGTTGCGAGGCGTAAATACCGGCGACATATCCGCCGGGACCTCCGCCGAGAATGGCGAGATCGTACTTTTTCATTCTTTGATCTGCTCGATCATTTCTTTAATCGCGTTTGAGGCGCGCACAAGAGATTCTTTCTCTCCGCTGTCGAGTTCGATCTTCACGATCGACTCGATCCCGGCCTTTCCAAGAGAAATGGGAACTCCTATACAAATATCGCTTATTCCGTATTCTCCGCTTAAACAAACAGATGCCGCGACGGTCTCTTTCGTATCGTTCAGTATAGCGCGGACCATCGTTAACGCTGACGCGCTTGGCGCGTAAAAAGCGCTTCCTTTGCCCAGAAGCGAAACTATTTGCGCGCCGCGGTTCCTCGCGGCCTCCTCGATCGCGGCAAGCCGACCGGTCGTTTCAGCCGACGGTTTCAGGAAATCTCCGACAAGCTTTTTCGAGTCAACCACCGTATGCGAGAAAACCGGCACCATTTCGTTCCCGTGACTTCCGAGAACAAGTGTTCTGATCGACCTCACCGAGACATCGAATGTTTTTGAGATCTGATTCGTCATGCGCGCGCCGTCGAGAACGCCCGCCATACCCATTATCTTTTTCCTGTCATACCCGCCTGTTTTCTGCGCGAGATACGTCATGACGTCAAGCGGGTTCGTAACCATAATAACGATCGCTTCCGGCGCGTGTTTTGTAAGGTTTTTAACGACCGATGTTACGATAGCGGCGTTCGTCGAGACAAGATCCTTTCTGAGCATGCCGGGCTTCCTTGGGATGCCGGCAGTTACAACGACAACCTGCGAACCTCCCGCCAGCTCGTAATTGTCCGTTCCGATGACCTGACAGTCCTTACCAAGCACCGATAGCGCGTCCTGAATATCAAGCGCTTTAGCCTGCGCCATATCTTTTTGAATGTCGACAAGAACGACATCGGCAAGCTCTTCCTGCGCCACAAACATACCGAGCGTCGCGCCGACATTGCCGGCGCCTACGATCGTTATCTTATTCATTGGATCACCGCGTTAACCTATTTTGCCGCCCGTATGCGATCAATGATCGCGTCGGTCATCTCTCTGGTGCCAACAGCGGACGGATCGTTCCTGTCAGACTTAAAATCGTATGTAACGCTTTTTCCGTCAGCGATGACCTGGGCGATCGCGGATTCCAGCGTAACCGCACGCTCGATCTCACCGAGATAACGGAGCATCATTACGGCCGACAGAAGTATCGCTGTCGGGTTGACCTTGTTCATACCTTTGTATTTCGGCGCGCTTCCGTGGGTTGGCTCAAAAACGGCGATATCGTCGCCGATGTTCGCCCCCGGGGCAACGCCAAGCCCGCCGACCAGCCCCGCGGCGAGGTCGGAAACGATGTCGCCGTAAAGGTTCGGCAGAACAATGACATCAAACTGCTTTGGAGACCTCACCAGCTGCATACACATAGTATCAACGATCCTATCCTCGAACTCAACGCGCCCTTTATACTCTTCAGCGACTTTTCTGCCGGCCTTAAGGAACAGCCCGTCGGTAAATTTCATTATATTCGCCTTGTGAACAGCGGTAACTTTTTTTCTTCTGTTTGTAACCGCATATTCGAACGCGAACCGAATGACCCTTTCGGACGCGGTCTTCGAGATCGGCTTGATACTGATCGCTGAGTCCTTTTGTATCCTGATTGATGACAGTTTCTCAAGATACGGTATGAGCGATTTCGCTTCTTCGGTGCCTTCGTCAAACTCTATGCCGGCGTATAGATCCTCGGTATTCTCGCGAACGATCACAAGATCTACATTCTCATACCGAGAATGGACCCCGCGGTAGCTCTTGCAGGGCCGAAGACAGGCAAAAAGATCGAGAGATTTTCTGAGCGAAACATTTATGCTCCTGAATCCTGACCCTACCGGAGTCGTTATCGGCCCTTTTATCGCTACTTTATTCTTTCTGATCGACTCAATGACATGATCAGGAAGCGGTTCGCCGTGTTTTGCTATAACGCATTCGCCGGCGTCGAGGATCTCCCATTCAATACCGGCGCCCGTCGCGTCAACACATCGCCGCGCCGCATCGGCAAGTTCAGGCCCTATTCCGTCACCCGGAATAAGCGTAACTTTATATTTCTTCAAAAGTAAAACCCCCGTGTTTTTTAAAGTGCTCGACGACGCCGCCGTCTTCGAGAATTATTTTCATGACGCCAGGAATAGGCTTCGCGCTGTGAATAAGCCCCTTCGAGACATTTCTTACGCGCGCATTTTCAAGATCAAGCTCAAGCTCATCCCCGTCGTCAATATGTTTTGTAGGACACTCGATGAGGATTAACCCTATGTTGAATGAATTTCTGTAAAATATCCTCGCGAAACTGTCCGCGATGATCGCATGAATGCCCGCGGCTCTCAGAGATATCGGCGCCTGTTCGCGCGATGAGCCGCAGCCAAAATTATCTCCCGCTACAAGATAATCGCCCTTTTTTAATCGGGAGACAAAAGTAGGGTCGATATCCTCAAAAATGTGTTCCGCGAGTTCTTTCGGATCCTGGATCCTGAATTTATAACGCCCCGAAATAACGTAATCGGTATTGATGTTATCCTGAACTTTGAGCAGTCTTCGCGCGAAGTGTTTCACGTGTCCTCAGAGCCTTCTTTTGTGTGATCTTGGGTCTTGAATAGAGCCCGCGATCGCGGATGCGGCAACCGTTGCCGGGCTTGCAAGATAAATAAAGGAGTTCGGGTTCCCCATCCTCCCTTTGAAATTCCTGTTTGCGGTCGATAGAACAACCTCATCGTCGGCAGGAACGCCATTGTGCGTGCCGACACACGGACCGCAGCCGGGAGCGACAACGACACACCCCGCCTTTACAAATATTTCGATAATGCCGGCTTTCATTGCCTGAAGAAAGATGTCCCGGGACGCCGGCGCTACAATAAAGATTATTCCCGCGCTTACCGTTCGTCCCTTTAGAATTTTCGCGGCTATTTCAAGATCCTCGAGCCTCCCGTTCGTGCATGTCCCCAGAAACGCTTTGTCGATCTTCATGCCGATAAGCTCGTCAACATCGCACACGTTGTCAACGGCATGAGGCTTCGCTATCTGCGGAGCGAGCGAGGTGACGTCATATTCTCGAACGTCACAATACTGAGCGTCAAGATCGGCAAAAACAGGTACCGGATCCCGTTTTGAATGCTTTTTTACCCACTTTTTTACTTTCTCATCCGCGGCCATAAGGGCGCATTTTGCTCCGACTTCAACTCCCATATTCGATATCGTAAAGCGGGCATCGACGCTCATGTCATCGATCGCCTTTCCGTAAAACTCAATGGCTTTATACGTGGCGCCTTTCGATGTAAGGTCCTTCACGATGTTGAGAGCCACATCTTTTGAATAAACACCTTTTTGCAGCGACCCGTTAACGAATATCTTGATCGTTTCAGGAACCCGGAACCAATTTTTCCCGCTGGCGAGCGTAATAGCAAGATCGGTCGATCCGACACCGGTCGAAAGCGCGTTAATAGCGCCGTATGTACACGTATGAGAATCAGCGCCAAGAACAAGATCGCCGGATGTCACATGCCCCTGTTCGGGAACGAGCTGGTGACATACGCCGCAACCGACATCGAAAATCCCTACCGAAAACTCCTTCGCGAAGTCTCTCATTTTACGATGAATAGCGGAGACCCCGATATTCGGGCTCGGAGCGCTGTGATCGATCACCATAAAGAATTTCGATCTGTTAAACGGTTTTTTTACGCCGAGATTTCTAAAGCTGTCGATAATAAGGGCGCTCGTTCCGTCCTGCCCGAAACAGAAATCAACGTCACAGATAGCGATGTCGCCCGCCCGAAGGTCTTTCCCGGCGCGCGCGCTTAATATTTTTTCAGAGATCGTTTTACCCGTTATCAAGTTATTACGCCTTTTCTTTCGCTCTTTATCCAGCCCTCTATCCGGTCCATTCCGCTGGCGATCTTCTCTTTCGAGGCTGCGAAACTCACCCTGACGAATGAATCCGCTCCGAACGCAATTCCCGGAACAACGGCTACCCTCGCCTCTTCGAGCAGATGCTCGGAGAAGGCAACTGAGTCAAGGCCGACATTTGAAATGTCGCACAAAACGTAGAATGCGCCTTCTGGCTTAACGCATGACAACCCTTTGATCGACTCGATCCTCGACAATATAAAATCCCGCCTTAAAGCGAATTCTTTCTTCATCATCTCAACGAACGGTTGGTTGTCCCGGTCGGCAAGCGCGGAAAGCGCGGCAGCCTGGCTTATTGAGCATGGGTTTGAAGTAGAATGGCTCTGAAAGTTTGATATACCCTCCATGATGGAACGACTCCCCGCTGCGTACCCGATACGCCATCCGGTCATGGAATAAGCTTTTGAAACACCGTTTACAACGATCGTTCTATCAAAGATAGCATCGCCAAGCGAGGCGATCGACACATGCTTCTTCCCGTCGTATATGAGCTTCTCATATATTTCGTCGCTGAGGACGATAATGCCCGCCTGAACACAGATATCGGCGATCCATCGGAGCTCTTCTTCGCGATAAACCGCTCCCGTCGGATTCGATGGACTGTTTAAGATGAGCACTTTCGATTTTTTTGTGATCGCGGAACGCAGGCCGGATTCGGTCATCTTGAACTTATTCGTCCGCTTCGTCGCGATAAAAACAGGATTCGCGCCGGCAAGCTTCACCATTTCCGGATAACTCAACCAATACGGCGAGGGGATCAATACATCGTCATCTTCCGTACAGAGAGCCTGAAGGATGTTGAAGATCGAATGTTTGGCGCCGCAAGATATTACTATATCTGAGGTGTCGTAGGAGAGAGAATTGTCGTTTTTGAGCTTCGAAGCGACCGCTTCTTTGAGGTGCAGGGTTCCGCTGGCGGGCGTATATTTCGTTTGACCGCTCTCGATCGCGCGTATGGCGGCTTTCTTTATCGGAAGCGGTGTGTCGAAATCAGGCTCACCCGCGCCAAGATTTACGACGTCGATACCGCTCGCCGCCATTTTTTTTGCTTTTGACGAAATACTCAGCGTCATCGAGGCCGGGATCTGCGCAACCCTTTTTGAAAGAAGCAAATCACGGCTCATATTACCTGTCCGATTTTCTCTTGAAATATCCTCGCAGGTTCTTCAGAAAACCTTTTTTGTCTTCGGCTTTTTCTTCAGCCTGCGTCTTCTTGTCTTGTTGCGCGCTTTCAGCTTTCGCGGTTCTTGCTTCATCCTTGACGCTCTTGACGCTGTCCGCCTTTGATGGCCTCTTTGCTTCCTTTTTCGGTTCTTTTGAGGAAGCCGACGATCCTTCTTCCGGCTCTTCTTTTTTCGCCTTCTTTTTAGCGGACGGCTTCTCTATCTCTTTCTTCTCGGTTAACTCGAGAAACACCATCGAAGCGTTGTCCCCCCGCCGTAAGCCAAGAGGGATTATCCTTGTGTAGCCGCCTACCCTTGTCTTGAAGAGCGGCGCGACATCTTTGAATAGGTTTGTAACGGAAACTCTGTCATAGAGAACAGCCCTCGCCCTTCGCCTTGCGGTAACGGTTCCGGCCTTACCGAGCGTTATTAATTTTTCGGCAAGTCTTCTCGCTACCTTTGCCCGCCGTCGTGTCGTCTTGATCCTCTGAAATTTGAAGAGGCTCATTACCATATTGCGCATCATCGCTTCCCGATGGCTGCTCTGCTTTCCAAGTCTTGTTCTTATCTTTTTATGTCGCATTGCGTTCCTCTCAACTCAATCCATCGACGTGTACCACGGCCATGGCCGTGGGTCCTTGCTCACGATGAGCCCACGCTCCGCGAGGGCTCATTTTTCTTTTGCTTTTTCGCCGAACCTCATCCCAAGCGACATTCCCATTTCGACAAGGATCTTGTTGATCTCGTTCAGGGACTTTTTCCCGAAATTTCTATACTTCAGCATTTCCAGTTCTGACTTCTTTACAAGCTCCCCTATCGTCTTGATCCTTGCTTCTCTCAGACAGTTCGAGCTCCTCACCGAAAGCTCAAGTTCAGAAATCGGAACTTTAAGCTTCTCGTTGAGCTTGCGATCCTCTTCCGACTCTCCGGCATCTTCCTCTTCTTCGGGAAGCTTCCCGAACCCGACAAAAATATCGAGATGCCTCTGAAGTATATTTGAAGCGTACAGAAGCGCGTCCTTCGGATCGATCGATCCGTTCGTCCATATGTCAAGAATGAGCCTGTCATAATCGGTCGTCTGCCCGACTCGCGTGTTCTCAACAAAAAAATTTACGCGGATAACGGGCGTGTAGACAGAATCGATCGGTATAACACCGATCGACTGGTCTTCCTTCTTGTTTCGCTCTGCCGGCACGTACCCTCTTCCCCTCGTCACTTCCATCGCTATATCAAGCGGAGCTTTTTTTGTTAATGACGCTATATGCAGGTCCTTATTAACGACTTCTACCGTCTCGTCAGTCTCAATATCCGCGGCTGTTACAACGCCTTTTTTGTCTACCTTAATGCGGATGGGTTTCGGCGTCTTGAAGTGCGATTTCAGGACGAGCTGCTTGATGTTGAGTATTATCTCGGAAACGTCTTCAAGCACTCCGGGGATCGTCGAAAACTCGTGCTGAACACCATTGACCTTGATCGACGAAACGGCTGTTCCCTCAATTGAAGATATAAGGATCCTTCGCAGTGAGTTGCCGATCGTGGTCCCGTAGCCTCTCTCGAACGGCTCGGCAATGAATCTTCCGTATGTCGGCGTATAGGACGCCTCATCGCACGATACACGTTTCGGCATCTCGAAATTTTTCATACTTATTCCCATGCTCACTTTCCTCCATTCAGCAAACTGTTTAACGCTTTTGCGGCGAAATTACTTTTATTTAGAGTGAGGGGTCGATGTGTTTTTTCATGTATTCGACCCCTCATCCTGACGAGGAAGGATCTCTTGAGATCCTCAGGATGAGCCCCTCGCTCCGCGAGGGCTCATTTAGAGTACAACTCTACGATCAGCTGCTCCTGCACCGGGAACCCTACGTTCTCCTTCGTAGGTAACGCGACGATCGTTCCGGTGAATTTAGCGGCATTGTGTGTGATCCATTCCGGGATCTGCCTGTCCTTCAAAAGTTCAAGCCTTTCCCGATACTGCTTTAGAGCTTTTTCTTTCGGCCGAAGTTCGACAATATCTTTAACCCCTACAAGAAACGAAGGGATATCGACCCGTTTTGAGTTCACGAAAACCTGGCCGTGCTGTACAATCTGGCGGGCATGAGCTCTTGACTGCGCAAGGTTCATCCTGAATATAACGTTATCGAGCCTCCTCTCGAGAAGCTCAAGCAGTTTCAGGCCTGTTACGCCGTGAGATTCCTGCGCTATTCTGAAATAATGCTTGAATTGCCGCTCAAGCATCCCATAGACCCTTTTTACTTTCTGTTTTTCACGAAGCTGAATATTATAATTTGAGTCTTTCTTGCGCATCTTCATCCTGCCATGCTGCCCTGGGGCGTACTCTCTTCTCGCCACAGCACACTTGTCTGTTGCGCATTTTGAACCTTTCAAGAAAAGCTTTTCGCCTTCCCTTCGGCACATCCTGCATGATGATCCAATATACTTTGCCATTACACAACCCTTCCTTATGAGTAGTTGCCCTTCGACTCGCTCGTCGCTCCGCTTCTCGCTCTCTCAGGACGTTGTCGTATTCAGTTGCCGGCGCTTTTCTGCTTGCATAAAAGCGCGACAACCGTACCTCTCTATACCCTTCTTCGCTTTTCAGGCCTGCAGCCGTTGTGGGGTATAGGTGTTACATCTTTAATTGCCCGAACCGACAATCCTGCCGCCTGGATCGACCGAATAGCTGATTCTCTGCCTGACCCAGGTCCTTTTACATAGACCTCAACTTCCTTCATACCGCGCTCAAACGCTTTTTTTGCGGCTCCTTCAGCGGCGATACCTGCCGCAAAAGGGGTAGACTTCTTCGACCCCTTGAACCCGACGCTTCCCGTTGATGCCCAGCTAACCGTATTTCCTTTTTTGTCGGTAACGGTAACGATCGTATTATTAAATGTCGCGTAAATATGGGCCACCCCGCTCGCGTCGACACGCGCGGCTTTTTTTCCTTTTTTGAATTTCTTTTTGGCTTCTGCCATAATTATAACCTCGTATGATTAAGTTTTTGCCGCTTTCGTCTCTTTTTTTCTTACCATACCAACGGTCCTGCGGGGGCCCTTTCTTGTGCGCGCGTTCGTTCTCGTTCTCTGGCCTCGTACGGGCAACCCTCTTCGATGACGGAATCCGCGAAAACTGCCTATATCAATGAGCCTTCTGATATTTGCGGTTATTTGGCGCCTCAGGTCGCCTTCAACGTTATAGCTTTTCTGGATGATCGACGAAAGCTTCGCGACCTCGTCATCCGAAAGGTCTTTTGCCCTCTTTTCAGGCGGAATACCGGCTATCTTTAATACTTTCGTGGATGCGTGTCTGCCGATACCGTAAATGTATGTAAGCGCCATGTCCACGCGCTTCTCTTTCGGCACATCAACGCCGACTATTCTAGGCATGTGAGTCTCCTATCCTTGCTTCTGTTTGTGCTTCGGGTTGTCGCATATGACCCTGACAACTCCCCGCCTTCGCACCGTTTTACATTTAGGGCATATTTTCTTTACGCTTGAACGAACCTTCATAAGTACTCCTCTTTATCTTGAATATCTATTTTTCTCTTCGTGTAATTCTTCCCCGCGTGAGATCGTACGGCGACAATTCCATTGTCACCGTGTCGCCCGGGAGTATCCGTATAAAATACATTCTCATTTTCCCTGAAACATGAGCGAGCACCTTATGCCCATTTTTCAATTCGACCCTGAACATCGCGTTGGGGAGGGTCTCCACCACCTTACCTTCAACAACGATAGGCTCTTCCTTCTGGCTCACTTTGTAAGGACCTCCGCTTGTGAATTATTTATAAGGACAGTATGTTCAAAATGCGCTGAGATCATTTTATCTTTCGTTATTGCCGTCCAACCGTCGGCGGCAACTTCGACTTCGTATGTCCCCGCGTTCACCATCGGTTCGATGGCGAGGACCATACCCTGCTCGATCTTCGGCCCTGTCCCCGGTCTTCCGAAATTGGGGATCTCGGGTTCTTCGTGGATCTTTGACCCGATCCCATGACCGACAAACGCTCGAACAACGGTATACCCCGCCTCTTCGACAAACCTTTGTATACTGTTCGATATGTCAAATATTCTGTTGCCCGGATACGCTGCCTTGATACCCTCCATAAGCGCTTTCTCGGTGACCGATACTATGTTCGCGGCGTCCTTACTGATCTTTCCGACACCTACCGTCACCGCGCCGTCGCCGAAATACCCGTCTATCTCAACGCCGACGTCGATGCTGATAATGTCTCCGTCCTTCAACGCTCTATTGGACGGTATTCCGTGCACCACCTCTTCGTTGATTGATGTGCAGATATTGGCGGGGTATCCGCGATATCCTTTAAAGGCCGATCTTCCGCCGCTTTTCTCGATCAGCGCGGCGGCCATCGCGTCAAGTTCAAGCGTTGTTATGCCGGCCTTGACCGAATTGCTGAGTTTCCTGAGGGTCAGCGCGACTATTTCGCTCGCTTTTCTTATAGCGGCTATCTCTCGCTGCGACTTCAGTTGGATCATGCCGCCTGCGCCTCTCTGAGTATATCAGACAGGTCCCGCTGAGCTTCCTCTAATTCAAGGTCGCCAGACACTTCTTTCAACAGTCCACCATTTTTATAATAATCAATGAGCGGTTTTGTCATTTGGCTATAAACAGTCAATCTATTCTCTATGGTGTCGACTTTGTCGTCGTTGCGCTGATAAAGTTCTCCCTGGCAATGGTCGCATATGCCGTCTTTCCTGGGCGGCATATTCTTTATATGGTAATTGACGCCGCATTTCCCGCACACACGGCGCCCGGCAAGGCGTTCAACGCAAACATTTTTAGACGTTTCAAAATATATGACGGCGTCGAGACTTAGGCTTACTTTCGACAGCGACTCATCAAGGGTCTTTGCCTGTCGTTCAGTCCGAGGAAATCCGTCAAGGATAAACCCTGTCTTCGCGTCACCCCGTGAGATCCTGTCGATAATGATCCGCGTTATTATCTCGTCGGGTACAAGCTCGCCCCGGTCCATATACCCCTTCGCCTTAAGGCCGATAGCCGACTTTTCGGTAACCGCCTCCCGCAACAGATCGCCGGAAGAGACATGCGGTATCGAGAACTTTTTTGACAGTAGCGCGGCTTGCGTGCCCTTTCCGGCCCCCGGAGGTCCGAGGAATACAATTCTCATTATTCTACCTTCTCGATTTCAATTTACCGCGCTTCATGAAGCCTTCGTAATGCCTCATTAAAAGATGCGATTCTATCTGTTTCATGGTGTCAAGCATAACGCCGACAATGATCAGGAGCCCTGTCCCGCCAAAGAAGCTCGCGACGAGATACGGGATCCGAAGGCCGCGCGATACAATGCTCGGGAGGACCGCTATCACAGCAAGAAACATCGCCCCGGGAAGCGTTATTCTTGTCATAATAAAATCGAGATACTCCGCCGTTTGTCTCCCCGGGCGGATCCCGGGAACAAAGCCGCCGTACTTTTTCATATTATTGGCTATGTCGATAGGGTTGAACGTTATCGCGGTATAAAAGTACGCGAAGAATATTATGAGAAGCGCGTAAACAACATTGTAGAGTATCTCCCCGCTCGAGAGCGCGTTCGCGACCCCCTGCAGGAATCTATTTTGGACTAACCCCGCGATAGTCGCCGGGAAAAGGATAATACTTTGAGCGAAGATGATCGGTATAACACCGGCCTGATTGACCCTGAGCGGGATAAAGGTGCTCTGGCCTCCGTACACCTTTCTTCCAATGACACGCTTCGCGTATTGAACCGGTATCTTGCGCTGTCCCTGAGTAATCAGTATGACGGCAACGACGACCGCAACGAGCATAACGACCATAAGAAGAAGCGTAAATATGTCGATCTGTGACTTTTCCGGAGCGAACGGAGAGACAAGAGATACGACCTGATACAGAGCGGTCGGCATTCTCGAGACGATCCCCGCGGTGATAATAAGGGAGATTCCGTTTCCGATCCCATACTCCTGGATCTGCTCTCCAAGCCACATAATAAAAGCCGTTCCGCTGGTCAGTGTTATCATAGTAAGGATCCTGAACGCCAAACCCGGGTTCTGTACGATTTGAAGCCCCTGAAACCTGGCAGGGTTTTCCAGCCAGAGCGCGATAAAAAGCGATTGAACGGCCGCAAGCGCCACTGTTCCGTAGCGTGTATACTGAACGATCTTCTTATGCCCCGCCTCGCCTTCCTTCGCAAGTTTCTCAAGCGCCGGAATTACCGCGGTCAGCAGCTGGATTATGATCGATGAGGAGATATACGGCATGATCCCGAGGGCGAAGATAGTAAGGCGGTTCATCGCGCCTCCTGAGAACATGTTCATGATGCCAAAGATCGTCCCACCCTGTGTTTTTGAAATATTCGCGAAGAACTGGGCGAGTTTCGCGCCGTCGATCCCCGGGGTAGGAATATACGCGCCGATCCGGTACACAGCGATCAGCGCGAACGTAAACAGGATCTTCTTTCGCAGATCCGGGATCTTAAAAAGATTTCCGAGTGCGGCTAACATCTTCTACTTTGCCTTTGCTTTTTTATTATTGGCCGTATTTTTTATGCGCTCGAACGTAGCGCCGGCTTCGCTGAATTTCTTCTCGGCAGATTTTGATATCGCATGAGCGCGAAGAACAATATCCGTTTTGAGCGTTCCGTCGCCAAGGATCTTGACCGGCTTCGCTTTGCTTGTAATAAGCCCGCAATCTTTCAGCTCCTCAGGCCCGACGCTTGAGCCCTTCTTGAATCTGTTAAGGCTTTCAACATTGACGACCTGATACGGGGACTTAAATTTTGAGTTAAATCCTCTCTTCGGGAGCCTTCGTATGAGCGGCATCTGGCCGCCCTCAAAACCGGGCCACGTTGCCGTACCTGATCGCTGGCCCGCGCCTTTATTCCCTCTGCACGAAGTCCCTCCGTGGCCTGACCCCGGACCGCACCCGCGCCGTTTTGCTCTCTTGTTGGCTCCTCGAGGAGCGCCGATATTCGTCACCTTCATCTTCTTTGATTCCTCATTCGCGATAAACCTTCGATCGCCGCCTTGATAACATTGTTCGGGTTGTTCGAGCCCAGGCTCTTCGCGAAAATATCCTTGATCCCAACCGCCTCGCATATGGCCCTGACAGGGCCTCCGGCTATAACTCCGGTTCCGGCAGGCCCGGGCTTCAGTAGAACGTTGGCTGCCTTGAAGTGACCGATCGCTTCATGCGGGATCGTGGTCCCTTTCAAGGTAAAGTTAACAAAATTCTTCTTGGCGTCAATGAATGCTTTTTGAATGGCGCCGGCGACATCATTCGCTTTGCCGAACCCAAGGCCCGCTTTTCCTTTTCTATCGCCCACAACAACGGTGGCATTAAAAGAAAAACGCCTCCCTCCTTTTACGACTTTCGCAACACGGCGTATCGATACGACCTTTTCCGCGTATTCACCTTCCTCGAAACCCGCTCGGGATTTGCGCGGCTGTCTTTCTCTTCCGCGCTGGCCTCCGAACGATCTTTTCGCGGGAGCTCTCTTCTCTTCGGGCGGTTTCTCGGCGCTTTCCCGCGGTTTGGTTTGCGCGCTCTTCTGAGAATCTTTCGGCGCGTCTTCTCCGGCTTGATCCGGTCTCAGCGTTGTATCAGTCGATCCATTTGCCGGTGGATTCCCGGGCAATCCTTTCTCTTCCTTTTCGTTAACCAATGGTATGCCTTTCTTGTTTTTTTGTTTTAGAACTCGAGTCCGTTCTTTCTTGCTGATTCCACAAACGCTTTTACGCGGCCGTGATAGAGATACCCTGACCGGTCAAAAACGACCTTCGAGAATCCTTTTTCTTTCGCGCTCTGAGCGAATGTCGCGCCAAGGACCTTTGCGGCCTCCACATTCCCTCCGCTCTTTACTTTGCCTCTGACAACCGAATCTTTCGTAGAGAGGGAAAAGAGCGTAGCCCCTTTATCGTCGTCGATGATCTGCGCGTACAGATTATTCAGGCTTCTATAAACGCATATTCTCGGATGATCGGCGGTTCCGGCTATTTTATTTCTGATCCTGCAATGACGCCTCTTTCTTCCTTCTAATCTGATCCAATTTTTGAATCTCATGGCCTATGCTCCCGTACCCGCGACAGTTTTTCCTGCCTTCCGTCTTATCACTTCGCCGGCATATTTAATTCCTTTTCCTTTATAGGGTTCCGGCTCATAATAAAAACGAATATGAGCGGCGACTTCACCGACCTTCGCCTTGTCTACACCTTTTACGATTATCTGATTCAGTTTCGGCGTCTCTACGGTTATTCCGGAAGGTATAGGATAGAGGATCGGATGGGTCTGGCTCAATGTCAAACTGAGGTTTTTCCCCTGCATTTGCGCCTTAAATCCGACGCCTGACAGTTCAAGCTCTTTTGAATAGCCTTGCGTAACGCCGATCAGCATATTATTAATAAGGCTCCGGATCAACCCATGCGTGGACCTGTCCGGCTTGGAATCAGACGGCCGCAGAACGGTGACCTTTTCATCCTTCAGCTCAACCTTAAATCTCTCGGGGAAGAGATACTCAAGCTTCCCCTTTGGCCCTTCAATCGCTATCGTACCGTTCGTTATGGCGACCTTCGCGCCCTTTGGCACATGTATCGGCTTCTTTCCAACTCTCGACATTTTACAGCTCCGTTTCGTATCGACGATCAAGACCTCGGCGCTTTACCAGGCGTAACAGATGATCTCTCCGCCCATACCTTCGGCTTTCGCCTCCGTATCGGTCAACAACCCCTTTGAAGTTGACACAATGGCGACGCCCAACCCGCTTTGAACCGACGGAATTGACGATTTTCCCCGGTATGATCTTAGGCTCGGCTTCGACACCCGTTTCAACCCGGTAATCGCGGGCGTATTATCTTCGTGATATTTCAGGTATATCCTCAATAATCCCTGCTTTTTATCTTCGATAACACGGTAATCCGAGACAAAACCTTCGCGCTTTAACAGTTGAATGATATTCTCGGATATTTTCGACTTCTTTACTTCAACAACTTCTTTTTTTGCCGAAGAAGCGTTTCGTATCATCGTTAGCATATCGGCTATTGGATCAGATACTGCCATTATTAAACCCTTCCTTTTAAATTTTTCCGAGCGCTACCAGCTGGCTTTCACAACACCGGGGATCTCGCCTCGTGAGGCCATCTCTCGAAAGCAGATCCTGCAGAGACTGAATCGGCGCATGTAGCCGCGCGGCCTTCCGCACAACTTACATCGGTGATACCCCCGCACTCTGAATTTTGGCGTTCTATTCGCTTTTACAATTAAGCACGTTTTAGCCATGCGTCCCCTTATATGTTTTTTACGAACGGAAATCCGAACCTCTTCATGAGCTCGACCGCCGCTTCTCTCGTATCGGCGTCCATCACGAACGTGATGTCCATCCCATACGTCTTGACAACCTTATCCGGGTTTACTTCCGGGAAAATAAGCTGTTCGCTCAAGCCGAACGTATAATTATTATCGTTGTCGAACGACTTTTTCGGCAACCCCCTGAAGTCCTTGATCCTCGGGATCGCTACGCTTATGAGCCGGTCGAGAAATTCATACATAATGACTCTTCGCAGTGTCACCTTGCAGCCGACCGGGGCGTCTTTGCGGATCTTGAAGTTAGCGATCGCTTTTTTGGCGCGTGTCGTCGCGGGACGCTGCCCCGTTATCTGGGCGATCTCTTCCTTCGCCGCGTCAAGGATCTTAGCGTCCTGGCTCGCCTCTCCCAATCCGACATTTATCACGATCTTCTTAAGGCGCGGAACCATATATTTGTTTTTATAATTCAACCGCTTCATCAGGTCGGGAACTATCTCGTTCCTGTATCTGGTCAGGAGCCTTGGTTCTATCTTTTTCGGCTCCGCTTTTGGCTGCTTCTTCTCTTTTTCCACCTAAAAATTTTCCTTACATCGTTTACAGAATCGTACTTTTGAACTGTCAGCCAGGACAGATACGCCTATCCTTGTCTGTTTTTTACACGTCTTACAGAAGACGGCGACTGACGAAAGACTGATCGCCGCTTCTTTTTCTACGATACCTGCCTGTTGCTGGTTCTGAGACGTCTTTCGCGTATGTTTTTTTACGATATTGACCCCTTCGACAAGCGCCCGGCCGCCGCCCGCGAATATTTTTAACACCCTTCCGGTCTTTCCTCTGTCCCTGCCCGATAAAACATAAACCGTGTCATTCTTCTTTATTTTCTGTATGCTCATATTTTCAACGCTTTCCTGTGTATTTTACGTACTTCCGCGCGCCAACTTCAGGGCCCTACACAACCTCCGGCGCAAGCGAAATGATCTTCATAAAATTCTTTACCCGAAGCTCCCGCGCGACAGGGCCGAATATTCTCGTCCCTTTCGGATTCATCTGATCGTCAATTATAACAACCGCGTTCCTGTCGAACCTGAGCGCGCTTCCGTCCTGACGCTTAATAGGGAACTTCGTTCGGACGATAACGCCTTTCACAACGGTATGCGCCTTAACAATAGCGTCGGGGGTGCTCTCTTTTATGTTGCATGTTATAATATCGCCTATGTTCGCGTGCCGTCTGTTACCTCTTCCGAGAACACCTATCATTGAAGCCCTTCTGGCCCCGGTGTTATCGGCGACATCGAGTATTGTTCTCATGTAGATCATATGGCTCTCGACTTTCGCTTCTTTGTTTAAACTTTTTTGACGATTACTTTTCCGGCCGCTCAATGATCTTGACAAGGCGCCATCTTTTGTCCTTCGAAAGCGGGCGCGTCTCAATGATCCTGACGACATCGCCGGCCTTTGCCTCATTCTTCTCGTCGTGCGCTTTATACGTACTGAATAATTTGATGCTGCGCGTATATTCTCTGTGTTTTGAGGTCCTGTCGACCCGAACGGTGATCGTCTTTTCCATCCGGTCGCTTACCACGGTGCCGACTCTCTGTTTTTTTGTTTCTTTACGAGGTGACTGCATTCGACTTCTCCCTGATAATCGTCTCGCATCTGGCGATGTCGCGCTTCGCATCGCGTATTCTGTGAGGCTTTTCGATCCTGCCGCCCAACACCTCGGTTCTCATCGTGAACAGCGACTGCTTCAGCGCTTCGATCTTCCTCTGAATTTCTTCAACGGTCATATTCCTTAATTCATTAGCTTTGATCATGCTTTCTTTCCGTCGGCCTGTTTAAATTCTAGTGTCATGCCGCGCCACGAACTTTGATTTGAACGGGAACTTGTGCGCGGCAAGCCTCATTGATTCCCGCGCTATCTCGAGCGGAACGCCATCCATCTCTATCACGATCCTTCCCCGCTTGACGACCGCGACCCAATGGTCCGGGGCGCCTTTTCCTTTTCCCATCCTGGTTTCAGCGGGCTTCTTCGTTATCGGCTTATCGGGGAATATCCGTATCCATACTTTTCCGCCGCGGCTCAAGTGCCTCATGATCGCTACGCGGGCCGCTTCGATCTGCCGGTCGGTTACCCATCCGTTCTCAAGGCACTTCAATCCGCACTCTCCGAAGTCGAGCCTGGATCCACTGTACGACGCTCCGGTCATTCTTCCGCGCTGCATTTTTCTGTATTTAACTCTTTTTGGCATCAAACCCATCGATTCACCCTTGCCCCGTTGTCTTCTTTTCTTCTTCTTCCTTCATCTTGTCCAGCACCATGTCACCGGTGTAGATCCAAACCTTTACGCCGATCGTACCGTACGTTGTAAGCGCCTCGGTGAACCCATAGTCGATCTTCGCGCGAAGTGTCTGCGCCGGGACCGAGCCCGTTCTCTGACTTTCCGTTCTCGCGATCTCCGCTCCGCCCAACCTTCCTGAGCATATGATTTTTATTCCGCGGGCGCCGGCGTCCATTGAAGATTGCACGGCCTTTTTCATCGCGCGGCGGAACGGGATCCTCTTCTCCAACTGAAAAGCGACATTCATGGCGACAAGCTGCGCGTCAAGATTCGCTCTCTTTATTTCTTTTATCTCTATTTCTATATTTTTGTCTGACAATGACTCGAGAGACTCCCGCAATTTCTCTATCTCAGCGCCGCGGCGCCCAATAATGATGCCGGGCCTGGCTGAGAATATCAATATCTTTACCTTATCAGACGTCCGCTCAACCTCTACCTTTGAAACAGCGGCTGTGGAGAGCTTCTTTGTTATATAATCTCTGATCTTTTTGTCCTCGATCAGAAACTTCGGAAACTCGCTTTTCTTCGCGAACCAGCGGGATTTCCAATCAAAAATATATCCGACTCTTAATCCGTATGGGTGGACCTTCTGTCCCATTATATTCCTCCGCTACCGTTTCTTTTCATCGTGTCGGGAGATAGCCTCGAGGGTTTCGTTTTTTCAAAGTTGTTTTCGACTCACCCTTTACAACCTTTTCCTTCCCGTCATTTTTCTTTACTCTCTTCTTCCTGCCCGGCAATGCTTTTATCTCGTCAAGCTCAACCGTTACATGGCTCGTTCTTTTTCGTATCGTTACGGCCCGGCCCATAGACGCCGCGCGGAACCTCCGATTCGTCGGCCCGCAATCCGCGGTAAATTTCGACACAAACAGCTTTCCGATGTCAATATCCTCTTCTTTATTCTTCGCGTTGTTCATAGCGGAAGTAAGAATATCGATCGCGTAGCCCGATGCCTTCTTTCCTACCCCGCCGAGGAGCGCTATCGCCTCTTCAACAGGCCTGTTCTTTACAAGCGGAATTATCTGCCTGAATTTTCTTGGAGATATCCGTAGGTACTTTGCGACCGCTCTTGAGACCATTTTCTTTCCTTTTTCATTTATTACGTAAGATCCGTCGATACTTCCGTAGCCGATCCATGCTTTTTAAATATCCTTGTCGGGGAGAACTCTCCGACCTTGTGACCGACCATATTTTCAGTAATGAATACCGGGATGAACTTCTTTCCGTTGTAAACCGCCAGCGTCACTCCTATGAAATCAGGAGTTATCGTTGATCTCCTGGCCCATGTTTTTATCGGTTTTCTGTCCCCTGCTTGTTTTGCCTTCTGAACCTTCATAAGGAGCTTTTCGTCAATAAACGGTCCTTTTTTTGTTGACCTTGGCATGATTATTTACTTCTCCTTTTAATGATATACCTGTCAGATTGTTTAGGCTTCCTTGTCCTGTACCCCTTAGTGGGTTTCCCCCATGGCGTCGTTGGGTGTCTTCCGCCGCTCGATTTACCTTCTCCTCCGCCCATCGGATGATCGTGAGGATTCTTCGCGACGCCGCGCGACCAGGGTCGTATCCCCATCCAGCGCGATCTTCCCGCTTTTCCGATCGATAAAGTATCGTGCTCTACGTTGCCGACTTGCCCGATCGTCGCGGCGCATCGAACATCGAAAAGGCGAACTTCCCCGCTCGGAAGTTTAACGTGGGCCCAACCGCCCTCTTTGGCCATAAGAATGCAAGAATTTCCGGCTGAACGAGCTATCTTCGCTCCGCCGCCGTGTTTCATCTCCAGGTTATAAATAGGGATCCCGGCGGGAACTTCGGACAGCTGCATTGTATTACCGACCTTTATTTCGGTCTTCTTGCCCGACGTCACCTCATCGCCTACGTTTAAGCCGACCGGAGCGATCATGTACCGTTTTTCACCGTCTTCGTACTGAACAAGAGCCAATCTCGCGCTTCTGTTCGGATCATACTCAATGGCAACTACCTTAGCGGGAAGATCGACCTTGTCGCGTTTAAAATCAACGATCCGCCACATTCTCTTATGCCCGCCGCCCCGGTGACGCGAGGTCACTCTTCCGTATACATTTCTTCCGCCGGACTTCTTCAGCGGCCTAAGGAGCCTCTTTTCGGGCTTACTTTTCGTTATCTCACTAAAATCGGAAAGTACGGTAAATCGCCTCGAAGGAGTAGTTGGTTTATGTTTAATTGTTCCCATATTTATCTCTGTCCCTTAGTTGATCATTTTGAAAATCATGTAACGTCGATCTTTGCGCCCTTCTTTAACGTTACAATCGCCTTCTTCCAATCCGCGGACTTCCCATAGTCGTTACGCAGGCGCCGCAACTTCCCTCGCATCATAACCGAATTAACGCTTTCCACCTTCACGTTATATATGTTCTCGATCGCCTTCCGTATCTCGATCTTGTTCGCGTTCTTGTCGACCCAAAAAAGGTACTTGTTCAACGGCAGGATCCGCGATCCTTTTTCGGTTCTCAGCAAGCCTTTTACCACATCCCGAGAATCTCTCATCACGCTTTTCCTTTTAATCTTTTTACGATAACCGGTATCGCCATCTTTGAGACCACGACGGTGTCCGCGAGCAAGACGTCAAGAGCGTTCACGTTCCTTGCGCTTTTCACGACAACGTCCTTCAAATTTCTTGATGACCGCTTGACATTCTCATCGACAGAGGCAAGAACGACGAGTGTTTTTCGTTCCGCTTTCAGCGACGTCAGTATTTTCTTGAAGTTCTTCGTTTTTGGCTCATCAACGGTGATCGCGTCAACGGCGATAAAATTCTTTTCATTCAGCTTGGCGTTCAGGCTTGAAGCAAGAGCATGCCGTAACACCTGCTTCGGCGCCCTATACCGATAGTCCCTCGGGTGCGGACCGAACACAACACCGCCGCCAACCCAGAGCGGCGAACGTATCGATGAAACACGCGCTCTCCCGGTACCCTTCTGCTTCCAGGGTTTTTTTCCGCCGCCTCTGACATCGCTGATGGTCTTCGTTGATGCCGTCCCTCTGCGAGTGTTTGCGTTATACATAACGACCGCCTGATGAAGAACCCCTTTATTGACCTCGCCGTTAAAAACGCCCTTGTCGAGTTCAATTGTCTCGACCTTTTTTCCGTCTGAATTCAGCATCTGGATCGGCCCAACTCCGGAATCTTTTTTTACTATCTTTTTCTTGGCTATTTTTGATGCTGCCATACTGCTCCCGTGTCGCTATTTCTTTCCGCTCTCGTCTTTCGTGTCCTGCTTCTTGCCGCCAGGAGCGTTATTCTGCGCCGCTTTCGGGATCTTTCTCGCTTCACGGATCACAAGATACCCGTTTGTATGACCGGGGACAGCGCCCTTTACGGCAAGAATCCTATTGTCGTTATCGACCATAACGAGCTCAAGGTTCTGAACGGTAACGGTCTCATTGCCGAGCTGTCCGGGCATATGCTTACCTTTTGTTATTCTGGTAAGCCGGGGGCCTGACTGTATGCTGCCGGGCCGCCGATGATGCATTGAGCCGTGCGACTTTTCGCCGCCGGACCAATTCCAGCGCTTCATGCCGCCCTGAAACCCTTTTCCGATCGAGACGCCCGTGACGTCTACATAATCGCCCGACGCAAATATATCAGCCTCGATCTTCTGCCCTACTTTATACGCGGATACGTCGTCAGTCCGTATCTCGCGGACAAATTTGAGCGGGGTAAGTTTGGCTTTCTTGAATCGGCCCCTATCCGGCTTCGATGTTACCGATTCTCTCTTTTCGGAGAATCCAAGCTGTATCGCGCAATAGCCGTCGCTTTTAATATCCTTTACCTGCAGCACATAACATGGCCCCGCCTCGATCAACGTTACCGGCACGTGCCGTCCGGCCTCATTGTATATCTGGGTCATCCCAACTTTTTTCCCCAACATTCCAATTGACATATCTAAATTCCCTTATTGTACAGCGTCACTCCCGCGGCTACGCTCACTGATTTTCTCGTTTTTTAAGCCGCGGTATACGGCCATTCGCCGTGGACCGTTCGCGTACTATTTGATCTCAGCGCTTACCCCGGCCGGAAGCGCAAGTTTTTTCAGCGCGTCTATCGTTTTTGCCGTAGGGCTGACAATGTCCAGTAAGCGCTTGTGCGTCTTTATCTGAAATTGCTCACGAGATTTTTTGTCAACGTGGGGTCCTCTCAAAACAGTAAAGACTTCACGTCTCGTCGGGAGAGGGATCGGCCCCAAAATTCCCGCGCCGGTACGCTTTGCCGTTTCAACGATCTCGGCCATGGACCGGTCAAGCAATCTGTGATCATACGCCATCAGCTTGATGCGGATCTTCTGTTTTTGCTGCTCTTTTACCATGCTCTTTTCCCTTACTCGATCACTTCGGTAACGACGCCCGCGCCGACGGTCCTGCCGCCTTCGCGAATGGCGAATCTGAGCTCTTTTTCCATAGCGATCGGAACGATCAGCTCGACATCCATCGTTACGTTATCTCCCGGCATTA